>PGZN01000014.1 GCA_002840165.1 Firmicutes bacterium HGW-Firmicutes-8 | reverse complement strand
CTGGAAAAAACAAAGTGCCTAACAAGGTGACCGGTTTACACCGTTACAGGTGGCCGCTTTCAACCGTAACGGGTGGCCGGTTTGACCGTAATGCGCACTTTTCGTTTTTGGGTACATGGCTTAGCGCTGGAAGCGCTCCCGGGTTTATTAAGGATTATTTTTCAATGCAACAGCACTAATATACCGCGGGTTCGCATTTGCCACGGACGGCAAAGTATCGCGTAGGTCACCTGCAGAACCCACCGTAATATTTACAAAAGAGTTGTATTTTTCCTGACAATATTGTAGCATAGTACATATATTTAAAGTGTACAAAACCTATACGAGTGGGTGATATTTTTGTCTGACAGGCGTAGGGTACTGATAGGATTTTTTGGTGTATTATTAGTCTTAGCTGCCCTCGCAGGAGGACTTATCGCCGGAGTCCTGATAACAGATTATAATAACCTGGGCACTTTGATCCGGGTTATTTCTTTGATTGACAACAACCACATTGATAAATCCAACCGGTCTGACATGATTAACGGAGCTATCGAAGGGATAGTTCGATCTCTGGGTGACCCTTATTCTGTTTACATGTCGCCTAAAATGTACAAAGATCTGACCGAACAGGTACAGGGCAGTTTTGGCGGTGTTGGGATTGAAGTTGAAAAAGATAAGGAACATCTTTATGTTTTAAAACCAATTAACGGTACACCTGCATTTAAGGCCGGTTTAAGAACCGGAGATATTATTTTGAAAATAGATGGCAAGAGTACCCAGGACATGAATATATATGTAGCCAAAAATCGGATACGGGGACCTTTAGGTACATCTGTTACTCTTACCGTGTTTAGAAATTCCGATGAAAAAATCTATGAGTATAGACTTAAAAGAGAAGTTATTAATGTTCCTACTGTGGAGGGTAAAATTCTTCGTGGTACTAACATTGCACATATTAGTATTGGGCAGTTTAATGCTAACACAGATGTTGAGCTTGAAAACGTCCTCAGGGAATTGGGTATCCCTATGAACGATCCTGAGAGATCTAAGGTTAAGGGGATTATCCTAGACTTGCGGGATAACCCTGGCGGTGAACTGGAGGCCGCTGTTCACGTTGCTGATTTTTTTGTCCCGGAAGGCTCGATAGTTTCAATTGAATACAGGACAGAAGGTGAAGAGATTTACAGATCTGATAAAAGGTTTATCAATTTACCTTTGGTAGTTTTGGTGAATGGCAACAGCGCCAGTGCTTCTGAGATTGTGTCAGGCGCTATCAAGGATACCAAGGCCGGAATCCTTGTTGGGACAAAGACCTTTGGTAAGGGTGTTGTACAGTCTTTGTACCAGTTGCAAAATGGCGCGGGATTAAAGCTGACTATTGGTAGATACCTAACCCCGCTAAAACATGATATAAATAATAAGGGAATCGAACCTGACGTGAAAGTGAAATTGCCGAATAACGCAACAAAGGACATTCAGCTCGACAAGGCAATTGAAATTTTGAAAGATTAAGTAATAACACAGCCACGGGCTTAGCCTCGTGGCATTCTAATAATAATGAAGGAATCTGTCAAAAGATTCGGGAATACGTGAACCAAATGGCTGCTTATTTTATCTAATGATTGGAGAAGCGAAAAACTGCCTGATGAGTGGGTGGAGAATAAGGGTGGTGAGACTAATTGTCGCAGGAAAACGAAGTGAGAATGGCTCAGAAGGGCAGTAAGGATGCGTTCATGCGTCTGATAAAAAACTCGGAATTGTCGATGTACCGGGTCGCCAAATCTTTTTTGAAATCTGACCCCGATTGTGCTGACGCTATCCAGGAGGCTATTCTTAAAGCTTATAGAACAATTGCTTCCCTGAGGGAACCGGGATACTTTAAAACCTTACTATAGTTATCCTTTATTACTTTGAGGACCTTCCCCTGCAGGAAGTTGCCAGGGTATTGGAACTCCCGGAAGGAACAGTCAAGTCCCGCCTTTCCAGAGCTCGCGCTAAACTTGCCGAATTACTGGGAAACCAAGAAGAAAGGGGGAATTGTTATGGACAGTGAATATAAATTTGACCTTGCTTTCAGAGAGCTGGTTAAGAACGACAACCGAGAAGTTCCTGAAGCCGTCCGGAACAGGGTTAACGAAATCCTTTCCGCCCTCCCTATGCGCCAGCCTGTACTAAAAAAAGTCTGCTATTTTTCTGCTGCCGTTGTGTTGGTATTTTGCTGTGTTCTTGGCTTGGGTCTTATCTCACCGGTTGTGGCCCAGGCGCTTAAACAAATTCCTGTAATTAGTTACGTTTTTGAAAAGGCAGGCGACTCGGGGTTGCAGGCAGCTGCCATGGAAGGTTTGGCAACCCCGATTAACCAGACGGTTTCAGATAACGGGATTAAGATAACCATAACCGAAGGCGTCTTTGACGAAAGTATTATGAAGATTTCCGGTTATATGATGACCGGGGGCTAATGCTGCAAAACTTCAGCGGTTACGGAACAAGCGATTCAAATAACGGATTTGAAACGATGCAGGTAAGTACTTCCTTTGCTCCGGTCTGGGGAAAGCCCAAATACCTCGTTTTAAGACCGGTTATCCATAAGTGGGGGGAAGACCAAAAACAACCGCCGTCTCCCGATGTGGTAACTGAATTAACCGGTAAACTTCCTGTTACGATAAACCAGGGTAGAGTAGGTTCCCTAACTGTCACCAAAGTTGAATATCTGCCTGATAAAACCCTCGTTCACTATGAGGTAGAAGGTTCCGATCCTTACAATCAATCATGGCTATTATGGCTTAGAGACGGTCAGGGAAGGGACTACAACATCAACACCCCCGGAACGGCCAACCCCAAACGGGAGAGTGAAGACAGGTATGCTTTCGTCCGCGAATTCCCGGCATGCGAAAATGGGGAAAAACTTAAAGCAGTTACCAAACAATTTGATGGACCGGCCTTTCTCAAGGAACTTGAAATCAGGATTCCGTTAAAATGGTAGGACACGCCGCCTTACATTAAGTGAGGCGGCTTTATCTATTTTCTATTAATATTTGAAACTTTGGCTTCCTAATGTTATAATATCCCATGATATCCTGTATTTGCGGGGATACTAGCAATATACGGAGGTTTTATGGGAAAAGCTCAAATTCTTTCGGTGAAAGCTCAAGTTCTTTTCGTAAAATCTATGATAACTTTGGTAGTTTTATTGAGCGGTCTTTTCAGCGCTGCCCCGGTCGAAGCAGGCGAGGCCGGTCGGCCCAAAGTTATCATGGTTGTGGTAAACAGAATTACGGTAAATGATATCACCGATAACAGGTATCAAAACATCAAGCGATTGCTTTCCCGGAGCAGCCTGGGCCTGATGACGATTAACACCGGAGGAGACTATTTGGATGTTAACTCCTACGTTTCTCTCGGGGGAGGGGATAAGTTCATTGGTTCCTCTCTGGCCGGAGAAAGTTACAATAGGGATGAAATCCTGGCTGACGGGTCCAAGGCTTATGAGGCATACAGCCGGAACACGGGAAAGAGTCCGGGTAACAGCCGTGTCCTGAATACTACTATTGCGGCTACCTTAAGAGTGAATCAAAAACGTTATACCGTATCAACTCCCGGCTGGTTAGGAAGTGTCTTACATGATGCCGGGTTAAAAACCGCGGTTATCGGTAACAGTGACATCAGATTCACTGATCAGCCGAATAGGCTGGCTGTGACAATTGCGATGGATGACCTGGGCCGGGTTGATGAAGGGAATGTCAGTAAGGACCTGCTGAAAAACGATACTGATTTTCCTTATGGTTGGCGGACCGATTACGGTAAGCTGCAGACCGAACTGGACAGGGTCTGGCCTGCCAGTGATTTTATAGTTGTGGAAACAGGTGATACGGTAAGAGCCAATAACAGCATTGACGAGCAGATGAAAAAAATGGTGGAATACCATCGTTACAGGGCACTGAAAGAAGTTGACGGGTTTATCGGAAGCCTGCTCGAAAAAAAATATCAAAACACGATGATTATGATTGTTACTCCTTTACCTGACACCCAGGCATTAAGGGATGGTGTCCGCCTGACCCCATTGATTATCAACGGTGGTTCTGCTGCGGCGGGAGGGGTGCTCACCTCACCCAGCACGAGGCAGCAGGGGTTGGTAGCCAACTATGATGTAACAGCAGCGGTGGCAGATTACCTTGGGGTGAAAAAGGCGGAAGGTGTTGAGGGACTGCCCATCCTGGGCCTGAGCGAAATCACTGCAGCCCAGAGTACATATGTCAGGAACATGTCTGCCTGGCTGACCGCCAATTCCCTGCAGAGGGTAGGGGTACTGTTCTATTTTATCAGGTACCAGTGGATTGTTTACTTCCTTGTGTTTTTACAGGTTATCTTCAGATACTACCGGATGATTGGACTGGCCAGAGGCCTGTTGGCAGGTATACTTATATACCCGCTGGCTATCCTGCTGGCGCCTTTGACGGGGTCGGTCAATCCCTGGCTGACAATTTCCCTGTCCCTCGTTTTACTGGCCTTGATTACATATCTCCTGACCAGAATACGGGATGACCTGAAGCTGTACCTGGCTGTATCTATCGTCACTGTCGTGCCAAGTGTAGTCGATGTGCTGACCGGTGGAAACCTGATGAAAAAAGCTGCCCTAAGCTACGATGTCGTAATGGGAGGCAGGTTCTACGGGATCGGTAATGAATACATGGGAGTAGTGATCGGAGCCGCCATACTCGGTTTGGCGGCGCTCATCCAACTGCTGCCGGGGTCGAGAAGAAAGGTAATTCCTTTTGTGGGCCTGATATTTGTCGGCCTGGTAGTGTTTTTTGCCGCTCCCGGGGTCGGTACGAAAGCAGGGGGGGCACTCACGGCAATGGTTGGCTTTGCTCTGACGACATACAAGTTCACCGGTCGGAAAATCACCTGGCGCTCTGTCTTACTGCTGTTTAGCGCTTTGGCCGCCGGGGTGGGAGTACTGGCCTTAATCAACTTCGTCTTCCCGGCAGGAGAGCAGTCCCATATCGGCCGGGCTTTTAACAACCTTTTCGAGGGAAACCTGATCATTATCTGGCAGATTACCATCAGAAAACTGCTGGCCAACTATTATCTTCTTCAGCATTCACCGTTCAGTACTGTACTGCTTCTGCAGCTCTTCGTATGGTGTGGGTTGTTGTTTAGAAACAGGTCTCAGTTAGATACGCTTGGCAAACAAATGCCTTTTCTTAAAGCAGGCTTTGTGGGTATGTTTTTTGGAGCCCTGGCGGCCATTGCTTTCAATGATTCCGGCGTGATTGGGGCTGCTCTGCTGTTAAACTACCTTATTGCGCCTCTCGTTCTCCAGGTGCTCCGTACAGTTTCAGCTAACAGGGGGTAAAAGTGTGGGCAGAACGGAAAAAAATATTCTATTTTTAATTTTGCTTATTACACTGGTAACCCGGTTATATTATGTATATACTTCTCCGCCATTGACGCTTACCCATGATGAGGTTGGATATCATAGAATGACGCTGCAGCTGCTTGATGAGCGGATAATGGGGTATTACTCACATACACCGAGGGCGTTTGTCACACCGGGATACCCCTTGTTTCTGGCGTTAGCCTACTTCACGGGAAGGCTGCTGCATATCGAGCCGATGCTTGCGGGACGGACGTTTCAGGTTATTATAAGCGTTTTTTCCGTACTGTTCGTCTACCTGATTGCCAGAAAGGCGGGCGGCCCGCGGGCCGGGATGATAGGGGCCATACTGGCGGCAGTTCTGGCGGCGGTTTATCAGCCCTCATTTATGGCTAACAACCGGATTTTGACCGAGGTCCTTTATACATTTTTACTGCTTGTATATGTTTATTCTAGTATTATTGCCTTCGAAAAAACGGGACTTAGATGGCATGCTTTATCAGGGGCTATTTTAGGGTTAGCGGTCCTCGTTAGACCGACTGCCGCCCCGTTTCTCATTGTCCCCTATGGGGTCAGGTTTGTTATGACCCGGGACCGGCGGGAATTATCCGGGCTGATTGTGGCTGCAGCCGCCTTCTGCCTCGTGATGTCACCCTGGTGGGTCCGAAACTACCTGGTCTTTGATAAATTTATAATGTTTTCCACTGAGTCGGGCAACCCGTTCCTGCGGGGGACTGACCCTTATGATATCTATGACCACAAAGGCCCGTCCATCGTAAAAAATGTCCCTGATGCCGAAATGACCAAGGTTGCTCTCAGCAGAATCAGAGAAGGGTTGAGGACTGACCCCTGGCTGTGGATTAAGTGGTTTACAGTCGGCAAGCTGTCATTCCTCTGGTTAAAGCCGTGGGGTATATATTCCTTCTGGGCCAGGCTTTTGCACTTATGGGTTTTCGTTATCCTGGGCTGGATGGGCATATTGGCTGGCCTCTTTGATGAAAAGATGCGCTGGCCGGCGCTTTTCGTCGTGTTTTCAACGTTAATCCAGATGGCCTTTATTCCTATTGAAAGATACATGTATCCTTTAACACCGATAATGGCGATAATGGCTGCCACATTAACAGTCAAAATAATACAAAAGATACTTGACACTGCCAGTCTAAATCGTTAAAATAACAATGTAGTTCACCCGCCGGGGTGTTATTTTATGGCACACATTTTGTAAGGTGTTCATATAATTATGTCGAAGACACAGGAGGAGCATAAATGAAAGTAAACATGGAAAAGATAGAGAAAAATGTAGTATCCCTGGAAATTGAAGTAGATCAGGAGAAGTTCCGGGAAGGTGTGGAAAAGGCTTATACCAAAATCTCAAAAAAGGTCTCCATACCCGGTTTCAGAAAAGGTAAAGCTCCCCGGGCAATAATTGAAAACCATGTGGGAAAAGATTATATAAATGAAGAGGCCTTGGAAATGATTGTTCCCGAGGTATATTTTGCGGCTATCCAGGAAAAGGGGATTGAACCCATTGACAAACCTGATGTTGAAGTGGTCCCAGCTGAAGGAGAAAAACCCTTAATACTAAAAGTGAAGGTGCAGGTTAAACCTGAAGTCGAGTTGGGACAGTACATAGGTCTTGAGGTAGAAAAAATAGATAGTGAAGTAACAGAAACCGATATAGAAGCCGAACTGGAAAAACTGAGAGAGCGCCATGCCCAGCTGGTCAGCCTGGAAGAGGGGCCAGCCGAACTCGGTGATTCCGCCGTTATCGATTTTGAGGGGTTCATTGATGGAGTGGCCTTTGGGGGCGGGGCAGGTACCGAATATTCTCTGCAGTTAGGCTCCGGGTCTTTTATCCCGGGGTTTGAGGAGCAGCTGGTAGGGGCCCGGATTGGTGAAGACAAAGAAGTCAGGGTGACTTTCCCGGAGAATTATCATTCGACAGACTTGGCGGGCAAAGAGGCGGTATTTAAAGTGGTTGTCAAGGCTATCAAAAGAAAAGAACTGGCTGACCTAGATGACGAATTCGCCAAGGATGTTAGTGAATTTGTGACTCTGGAGGAATTAAAAAAAGACATTTTGAATAGACTAAAAGAGGCAGCCCGGCAGCAGGCTGACAACCGACTGAAAGACGAGTTGGTGGAAAAAGCGCTGCAGGGTTCCCAGGTAGAGGTCCCTGATATTATGATTAAGGAAAAAACCGATTACCTCATTCAAAGTTTTTCTCGCAAGCTGGGTATGCAGGGGTTGAACCTTGATGATTATTTGAAATTCAGCAATACCGACATGGCAAGCATCCAGGCGGAATACCGCCCGGCAGCCGAAAAAGCCGTAAAGATAGACCTGATCCTTGATGCGATTGCAGCTAAAGAAAAAGTCGATGTAACTGATGAGGAAATTGAAGCTAAAATTGCCGAAATGGCTGGGCGTTACAACTCAGAACCGGGTACTTTCAGGCAGTGGCTGGAAAATGCGGGTAACATGGAACCTCTAAAAAAGAGTATAATTATCGATAAAACTATCGAATTCTTGCAGGAAAAAGCTGTTGTGAAATAAAATATTATCAATAAATACCAGGCGGATTTTAAAACCGCCTTATTTCCAATAGGAGACTATTGATGTATAATTAAGAAAGAGGGTGAATTCCTTGACTCTGGTCCCAATTGTAGTGGAACAAACCAATAGGGGAGAAAGGGCATACGATATCTATTCCAGGTTACTAAAAGATAGAATTATTTTTATCGGTGGCCCGATAGATGACATGGTGGCAAACCTCGTAATTGCCCAGTTACTGTTTTTAGAAGCTGAAGATCCTGATAAGGATATTCACCTTTACTTAAATTCCCCGGGTGGGGTTGTTACCGCCGGAATGGCAATTTATGACACCATGCAGTATATAAAGCCTGACGTTTCGACCATTTGTTTAGGACAGGCGGCGAGCATGGGAGCTTTTCTTCTGGCAGCCGGGGCAAAAGGTAAACGTTTTACCCTGCCATATGCGCGCATAATGGTGCATCAACCTGCGGGCGGGGTGCAGGGCCAGGCCACCGAAATTGAGATTCATGCCAGGGAAATCTTACGTATGAAAGATGTGCTCAACAAGCTCCTGGCCACACACACCGGCCAATCGCTGGAAAGGGTTGCCCAGGATACTGAACGGGATTACTTCATGTCGGCACAAGAAGCCAAAGATTATGGCCTTGTTGACGAGGTGATAAGTGTTCGGAAGTAAAGGAACTGAGGTGAATTTCGATGTATAAATTTAGTGATGAAAAAGGCCAACTGAAATGTTCATTTTGCGGTAAACTGCAGGACCAGGTCAAGAAACTTGTGGCCGGCCCGGGTGTGTATATTTGTGATGAGTGTATTGAACTTTGTAATGAAATAATCGAGGAAGAGCTCAGTGAAGACCTGGGGATGGAGATGGGCGACCTGCCCAAACCGAAGGAAATCAAGGAAATTCTCGACCAGTATGTTATCGGTCAGGAGACTGCCAAAAAGGCCCTTGCCGTAGCTGTATATAACCATTATAAAAGAATCAATATAGGCAGCAAAATTGATGATGTGGAACTACAGAAGAGCAATATTGTAATGCTTGGTCCGACCGGCAGCGGTAAAACCCTGTTGGCTCAGACCTTAGCCAGACTGCTCAATGTTCCTTTTGCCATCGCTGATGCGACTTCCCTGACCGAAGCCGGTTATGTAGGTGAAGATGTAGAAAATATTCTGCTGAAACTCATCCAGGCTGCCGATTACGACGTGGAAAAAGCCGAAAAGGGTATAGTTTATATCGATGAGATAGATAAAATTGCCCGGAAATCAGAGAATCCGTCAATCACCAGGGATGTTTCCGGTGAAGGTGTCCAGCAGGCCTTGCTGAAGATTTTAGAGGGGACGGTAGCCAGTGTTCCTCCTCAGGGCGGACGCAAGCATCCCCACCAGGAATTCATCCAGCTCGACACAACTAACATCCTGTTTATCTGCGGCGGTGCTTTTGACGGTATCGAAAAGATAATCCAGAACAGGATAGGTAGAAAGAGTTTGGGCTTCGGGGCTGAGATTCAGTCCAAAAAGGGTAAAAACGTCAGCGAAGTACTCAAACACATTTTACCGGAGGACCTCTTAAAATACGGTTTAATCCCTGAATTTGTCGGGCGGCTGCCGGTTATTGTTACCCTTGAGGCCCTTGATGAGAAAGCCCTGGTCCGGATTCTTTCTGAACCCAAAAACGCGCTTATCAAGCAGTACCAGAAGTTCTTTGAGATGGACGGGATAAACCTCGAGTTTAAAGAAGATGCCCTTGAGACGATCTCCAAAGAAGCCATGAAGAGGAATACAGGGGCCCGGGGCCTGAGGTCCATTATCGAAGATATCATGATGGATGTCATGTACGAAATTCCCTCCCGGGATGATATCACAAAATGTACTATAACCAAGGAAGTTGTAAATAAGAAGGAACAGCCGATTCTTCTGACGGTAGAGCGGAAAAAGAAAAAAGAGGAAACTGCCTAGAGCAGTTTCCTCTTTTTTAATGCCTGTCAGCCGGACCTTGTATGCCTGGCTGCTCGGTATGTCCTGTCCCCAATTTATTACCGGAACCCCGGGCTCTGATTGATATCGGGTAATAATGTCGCCCGCCGTTCCGACAAATTGGGGAAACCCCTTATAAATATCCCCCCATCTGGTCATACTATCTTTTGGTAGTATGAAGGAGAAGGGATCGAGGAGGTTTCAGGGTGAATTTTACGAGCGGCATTGGAGGTCTTTTAGGTTTTATCCAGATGTTTTTCGCGATTGTAATCGGAATGTATTTCCTCAATTTGCTCAGGGCTCAGCAGGGTAACAAAGTGGTAGTGGAAAAAGAATCAAGAAAAGAAATGGACAAACTCCGGCAGTTAAGGCAGTTGAGCCTTACCGAACCACTTGCTGAGAAAACGAGGCCGACCACATTTCAGGAAATAATCGGCCAGGAGGAAGGGTTAAAGGCATTAAGAGCCGCGTTATGCGGTCCGAACCCCCAGCATATGATCATTTATGGTCCCCCGGGAGTTGGGAAAACTGCGGCAGCCCGACTTATTCTTGAAGAGGCTAAAAAGAACCCGGACTCCCCATTTGGTGAAAAAGCCAAATTTATAGAGCTGGATGCGACAACCGCCAGGTTTGATGAAAGGGGTATTGCCGACCCGCTTATCGGTTCGGTGCACGACCCGATCTATCAGGGGGCCGGTCCGTTGGGCATGGCCGGGATACCTCAGCCAAAACAAGGAGCGGTTACAAAAGCCCACGGGGGAATGCTGTTCATCGATGAGATAGCGGAACTCCATCCCGTGCAGATGAATAAACTGTTAAAAGTTCTGGAAGACCGTAAGGTTTTTTTGGAGAGCGCCTATTATTGCTCTGAAGATACAAATATCCCGGTACATATCCACGACATTTTCCAAAATGGCCTGCCTGCCGATTTCCGCCTGGTAGGGGCCACCACCAGGATGTCCCAGGATATACCTCCGGCTATCAGGTCAAGGTGCCTGGAGGTGTTTTTCCGGGCTCTCCTGCCTGAGGAAATATCGGTGATTGCAAAAAATGCGGCCAGCAAGGTAGATTTTAAACTTGAAGACGGGGCCATCGATGTCCTGAAAAGATATGCCACCAACGGGCGCGAAGCCGTTAATATCATCCAGATATCAGTCGGCATAGCCCTTACGGAACGGCGGCAGGAAATAAGAGTGGCTGATATTGAGTGGGTTATCAACAGCGGCCAATATTCGCCACGCCCGGAAAAAATGGTCCCGCCGTCACCCCAGGTTGGCCTCGTCAACGGACTGGCGGTATATGGGCCCAATATGGGGACTCTGGTGGAAATTGAAGTTACCGTAACTCATATTGGTAAAGGCAAAGGGCAGCTTGTTGTTACAGGTGTTGTCGATGAAGAAGAAATCGGCAGCGGAAATAAAGTGATGAAGCGGAAAAGTATGGCCAGGGGGTCTGTCGAAAATGTTCTGACCGCCTTAAGAAATAATTTTAAGCTGGAACCCCGGAATTACGATATCCATATAAACTTTCCGGGCGGAGTGCCCATTGACGGCCCTTCAGCCGGTGTAGCGATGGCCGCCGGGATTTATTCGGCTATCAAAAACAAGCCTGTGGATAACAAGGTGGCGATGACCGGGGAGGTATCTATCAGGGGCGCTGTAAAACCGGTGGGCGGCGTAGTGGCCAAAGTCGAGGCCGCCAAACAGGCCGGGGTAAAACGGGTGCTTATTCCGAAGGAAAATTATCAGGCAATATTTAAAGACATGAAAGGAATCGAAGTGATAGCTGTTGACAGCTTGTCAGATGTTATCAAAAACACTGTCATAGCAGGGGTCCCCGGTGCCGAAGGGTATTTCCGGGCTGATACCTTAAGCGCTTTACCGATGTAAAATACTATATTCCAATAAAATGCCATTATACCCAGAGGGGGTATAAACTGTTTAAACCCCGCAGATTGTCGGGGTTTTTACATTATCCACCGCTTGCGGAAAGTTTAATAATAGGTATATAATAAGTAGGTGTATTAAAAGTAACGTATTTTTTACCTAACAGTATTTAATTTGGAATCGGAGGTGGTCACCAATGGCAGAGAAAAAACAGACCCCAACTATTACCCGTCAATTACCACTTCTTCCCCTGCGCGGGCTGTTGGTTTTTCCTTTTATGATCATACATTTGGATGTTGGCCGGGATAAGTCGGTCAAGGCCATTGAGGAAACAATGATCCAGGACAGAATCATCTTTCTGGCCACTCAAAAAGAAGCTCAGACCGACGAACCCAGTGAAACAGATATTTATGACATAGGTACTGTGGCAGAGGTGAAACAGCTCTTAAAGCTGCCCGGCGGGACAATCAGGGTCCTCGTTGAAGGTCTGGCCAGGGGCAGGATTGAGCGCTATCTTGAACATGACCCCCATTTTAAGGTAGAAATTACCGAGTACCCGGAGACAGCGAACATAACACCGGAGATAGAGGCTTTGATGAGAAGCCTCGTCAGCCAGTTTGAGCAGTATGTAAAAATGAGCAAGCGGATTCCGCCGGAGACTGTAGTTACAGTAGTTAACCTGGAAGAACCGGGCAGGCTGGGGGATATTATTGCATCTCATTTAGCGCTGAAAATCGAGGACAAGCAGCGTGTCTTAGAGGCTGTCGACATCTCCAGAAGGCTCGAAATCCTTTGTGAAATAGTGGCCAAGGAAATGGAGATCCTCGAACTGGAACGCAAAATCAGCCTTAGGGTAAGAAAACAAATGGAAAAGACCCAAAAAGAATATTACCTCAGAGAACAGCTGAAGGCTATTCAGAAAGAACTTGGGGAAAAGGACGAAAGGGTAGCTGAGGGAGAGGAATACAGGGATAAAATAGCCAAGATCAAACTGTCCAAGGAAGTTGCCGAGAAAGCCCTGAAGGAAGTTGAACGGTTGGAAAAAATGCCTCCCATGGCAGCAGAATCGGGCGTTATCCGGACCTATCTGGACTGGCTGCTGGTTCTCCCCTGGAATAAGAGGACAAAGGACCGGCTCGATATTAATAAAGCCGAAATTATCCTGAACGAAGACCATTACGGCTTAGATAAGGTCAAGGAGCGGATTCTGGAGTATTTGGCGATCAGGAAACTGGCAAAAAAAATGAAAGGCCCTATTTTGTGTTTCATCGGGCCCCCTGGGGTTGGTAAAACCTCACTGGCCAAATCAGTAGCCCGCGCTTTAGAGCGTAAGTTTGTCCGGATGTCTCTTGGCGGGGTGCGGGACGAAGCTGAAATCAGAGGCCACCGCCGCACATACGTGGGGGCGCTTCCGGGCAGGATTATCCAGGGTATCAGGCAGGCCGGTTCCAACAACCCGGTGTTTTTACTTGATGAGATCGATAAAATGAGTATGGACTTCAGGGGCGACCCTTCATCGGCTCTGCTGGAGGTGCTTGACCCCGAACAGAATCATACTTTTAGCGACCATTACATTGAAGCGGCTTTTGACCTTTCAAATGTAATGTTTATTACTACTGCCAACACGATGCATCCGATTCCCAGGGCACTGCTTGACCGGATGGAGGTTATCTACCTCTCGGGCTATACTGAAGAGGAAAAGGTCAATATTGCCCTGAAATACCTGATTCCCAAACAGATGAAGGAACACGGGATGAAACCGAAGATGCTTTCGATATCAGAAAATACCGTACGCAAAATAATCAGGGAATACACGCGGGAAGCCGGTGTGCGGAACCTGGAACGCCAGATTGCGGCTGTCTGCCGCAAGTCGGTCAGAGAGATTGTCCAGGGCAAAACGAAACACGTCAAGGCCACCATCCAAAACCTGGAACACTACCTGGGTATCCCCAGATTCCGATACGGAACAGCCGAAAAAGAGGATGAGGTGGGCATTGCCACCGGTTTAGCCTGGACGGAAACCGGCGGAGATGTTCTGGCGATAGAAGTGACAGCTGTTAGAGGGAGTGGTAAACTTACCCTTACCGGTAAGCTTGGCGATGTCATGAAGGAGTCGGCCCAGGCCGGGTTCAGCTATGTCCGTTCCAAGGCTGATGAGCTAAATATTTCGCAGGACTTTTATGAGAAATACGACATTCACATCCATGTACCTGAAGGGGCTATCCCCAAAGACGGGCCTTCGGCCGGGATTACGATGGCTACAGCCATAGCTTCGGCGCTCACGAACCGGCAGACTCATCGGGAGTTAGCGATGACAGGCGAGATTACTCTCCGGGGGCGGGTTCTGCCTATCGGCGGGGTCAAGGAAAAAGTCCTGGCAGCCCACCGTGCAGGGATAAAGACTGTAATGCTGCCTTTGGAAAATAAAAAAGACCTGGAAGAGATACCACAAAAGGTAAAAAGCAAATTGGAGTTTGTTTTTGTTGAGCACATGGACGAGGTTCTGGCCCGGGCGCTCAAGGAGGCTTAAGATGCGTATTGTTTCCTCCGAGTATGTGATCAGCGCTGTGGGACCGGACCAGTATCCGGCCGGCAGCCGACCGGAGATTGCTTTTGCCGGGCGTTCAAATGTTGGGAAATCCTCCTTAATCAATAAACTTCTTAACAGGCGTTCTTTGGCCAGGATAAGCGGCAGTCCCGGTAAAACCAGAGCACTAAATTTTTATGACATCAATGGAACGTTCTATTTCGTCGATCTGCCCGGTTATGGATTTGCCAAGGTACCCCGGGATATAAAGGTTCAATGGGGGAAGATGATTGAGGACTACCTGCTGAACAGGGAACATCTGAAGGCTGTTATCCAATTGGTAGACATCAGGCACGAACCAAGTAATGAGGATATCCAGATGCATGACTGGCTGAAGCATTACGGCATACCAACAGTGCTTGCGGCCACCAAGGCCGACAAGGTCCCGCGGGGAAAGTGGCAGAAACACTTAAAGTTGATTAGCCAGGGCATCAAGCTTCTGCCGGAAACCCCGGTAGTTTGTTTCTCTGCTGAAACAGGTCAGGGCAGAGATGAGCTTTGGGGGATAATAAGTCAATATGTTTAAACAAAAGGGACTGTCTCATAATTAAAGAGACAGTCCTTCTTTACGGGGGAAATTTTAATGTTATCAGTCAACGAAAAACCAGATAGAGTGTGGCGATTCCTCCATTAAGGCCGCTTGTTTTTTGACACATTAAATCTCTCACTTTTGCATAATCTTTTAATGTGCAGCGGAAAGAGGTGTTAGTGTGTCTAGTATAGGAACACTCCTCCTGGGCCTGGGCATAATCTTAATCAGCGCCGAGTTGTTTACTAACAGCATTGAGTGGCTGGGACGGAGGCTGAAACTTTCTGAGGGAGCTGTAGGCAGTATTTTAGCTGCTGTGGGCACAGCCCTGCCGGAAACGCTGGTGCCGATTATCGCCATTGGGGTCTCCCCGAGCCAGGCTACTACTGAAATTGGGGTCGGGGCAATTCTGGGGGCGCCTTTTATGTTGAGTACCCTGGCCCTTTTTGTAACTGGAATGGCGGCCCTTATTTTTGCCTTTTTCGGTAAGAGAAGGGCAACGATGATGATTGACGAGTGTGTCGTGAAACGGGATTTAAGGTTCTTCCTCATAGTGTACTCCATCGCTATTCTGGCCGCTCTGCTGAACAGGCATGAATATAAGTTAATCCTGGCGGCAGGACTGGTCTGTGCCTATGCGGTTTATGCATACCGGACGATAACCGGGGGGAAGTGCATTGCCGGGGAAGCCCCGAATTCCTTACTCATCAGCCGGGCAGCGCTCTTACCGAGGTTCCGTTTTATTCTTCTCCAGGTTTTTCTGGCTGTGGCCGGGATAATCGGGGGGGCGGAACTGTTTGTCCATGCTATGGAGAAAATAGCGATGTCGATGAAGATATCACCTTTCATCCTCTCAGTTATCATCACACCTATAGCTACAGAGCTGCCTGAGAAATTTAACAGTGTGATCTGGGTCAGCCGGGGCAAGGATACCCTGGCTATGGGCAACATTACCGGAGCAATGGTTTTCCAGAGTTCGATAATCCCGGCCATCGGGATGCTGATGACACCGTGGGTCCTCAACAGGGCGGCTTTTGCCTGCGCATTGGTGGCCTTATCGTCTGCAGCTTTTATATTTGTGTTTTTGTCTGTGAAAGGATATTTGCGGGCATATACGCTTCTTTCCGGTGGAGTGTTTTATGCCCTGTTCCTGTACCTGGTTGTCGGGCATAGGATATAGTGGAGAATCTTAAGGCAGGGCCTCTGTTTATAACAGTGGTCCTGCCTAATCCTTTTGTGGAGGTGAAAGGTAAAGAAAGCGCATACTTTTTTGTTAGATAGCGTAAACATATAAAAGTTTCAAATAAAGATTATAGGAGGTTTGACGATGAATCCGCGGACGATTATTGATGCCCTGACTTCCGGCGGGAAGACAGCTTTAATCAGCTCAGGCGCTGGGTGTGTTATTCTGCTGGCCTACAGCCTGCTGGTAAATGATAAGGTGGTTTACCTGCCTTATGCTTTAATGGCTGTATCGCTGGTGAGTGTGCTGTGGGGCGGCATCCGGGGTGGCATGGCTGCCGCCACGGTGGGGTGGCTGCACGGCGGAGCGGTGGCCGGTGGTTACCTGTTTTTTGTCTTGGTTGGTAAACTACTGGTCTTTCCGGCTGTGGATTATAGCCCTGCCGGATTGCTGCTTGTCCTGGGGATACTGCTGGCCGGAGGTTTGGGCGGAGTAGTCGGGATCAACCTGAAATTTGCCAGGAAACAAAACAGAAGATACCTGATTTATTGATGCAACAGGAAGTTGACAACTTTAAAGGGTTTAGTATAATATATGGGTTAGACATATTTTTAAAAGGCTGTGACAGAGAGGAGTAAGTTTTCTTACTTCACAGAGAGGGGGCCCCCAGGCTGGAAGGACCCCTGAAGGGAAGGGAAGCCGAAGTCGCTCTTGAGCCGCGCCGCTGAAACGAAGTAGGCCGCGCCGGGGATGCCCGTTACAGCAGAGAGAGCTGGGAATGCGCTAAAGCAGGCCCGGAATTAAGGTGGTACCACGGAAGAACTTCTTTCGTCCTTTATAGGATGAAAGGAGTTTTATTTATTGAGTTGCCAGTTGCCAGTTGTCAGTGGCCAGTGTTCTCTACGCCAAGGAGGTTAATATGGTTTCCATTCGTCCTGAAAAATCTGAAGACCGCGAAAAGATCCGGGAAGTCAATGTCCGTGCATTCGCGCGGGAGAATGAGGCAGACTTGGTTGATAAGATACGCAAATCTGAAGGTTTTGTACACCATCGTCGTTCTATTAGATTGAAGGGATACGATTATTCAAAGGCAGGATATTATTTTATAACGATATGTACAAAAAATAGGGAAACGTTGTTTGGTAGTATTGAAAACGGTGAAATGAAATTAAACGAATACGGAGATATTGTTCGGGAAGAATGGATGAAATCATCAGAAATTAGAAGAGAAATTGAATTGGATTATTTTATTATTATGCCGGATCATATTCATGGCATTGTAATTATAAATGAAACAAAATCCGGTGTAGTAGGGGCGCATGGCCATGCGCCCCTACCCTCGCATATTACATCACAAAATATAAAACCCCTTCACAGGAAACCAAAATCAATATCATCATTTGTTGCGGGATTTAAATCAATTGTTACCAAAAGAATTAATATTTTGCGAAATTGCCCCCAAATGTCCGTGTGGCAACGTGGATATTATGAACATATTGTCCGCAGCGAAAAGGATTTAAAAAGAATTAAAACCTATATCATTGAAAACCTTAACAAATGGTTGGATGATTCGGAAATCAAATGATTATAAAAAAAACAGTAGGGGCGCATGGCCATGCGCCCCTACGGAGGAGGATAATTCATGGAACAGAAAAACATACCGACTACCTATGACCCTCAGCAGGTCGAAAAGAAATGGTATAAATACTGGGAGGATAAGGGGTTTTTTCATACCGAAGTGGAAACAGACAAGAAACCCTTTACGATTGTGATGCCTCCTCCCAACGTCACCGGGGCTTTACACATGGGACATGCTATGGATAATACCCTGCAGGATATATTAACCAGATGGCGGCGTATGCAGGGGTACAATGCCCTGTGGGTGCCCGGGACAGACCATGCCGGGATTGCCACTCAGGCCAAGGTGGAGGAGCAGATCGCCAAAGAGAGGCTATCAAGATATGACCTGGGCAGGGAAAAGTTTCTGGAGCGGGTTTGGGAATGGAAGGAGTTTTACCACGCCCGGATTGCCAGCCAACTGAAGGTATTAGGCTCTTCCTGTGACTGGGACCGCGAACGCTTTACAATGGATGAGGGCTGTTCCCGTGCGGTCCAGAAAGTATTTGTCGAGCTGTACCGGAAAGGCCTGATTTACCAGGGCAACTATATCATTAACTGGTGTCCTAAGTGCCATACCACCATTTCTGATATTGAGGTGGAACACGAAGAGCAGGGGGGACATTTTTACCACTTAAGGTATCCCGTTAAACACAGTGATGAGTATGTGTTCTTAGCCACCACCCGGCCGGAAACAATGCTTGGTGACACGGCTGTCGCTGTCCATCCCGATGATGACCGATACAGGCATTTGGTCGGAAAAACGGTAATTCTTCCGCTCGTCGGAAGGGAGATACCGATTATTACTGACGAGTATGTTGACCCCGAGTTTGGGACAGGTGTCGTCAAGATTACCCCGGCCCATGACCCCAACGACTTTGAAGTGGGCCGCAGGCACGACCTGCCTCAGGTCAATGTGATGAACCTGGATGGGACGATGAATGAAGAAGCCGGCAGGTACACGGGGATGGACAGGTACGAATGCCGCAAGCAAATCCTCAAGGACCTCGAAGACCAGGGCTTTTTACTTAAAGTTGAAGACCATGTGCATGCTGTAGGCCAGTGTTACAGGTGTTCAACAGTGGTTGAGCCGATGATATCGAAACAGTGGTTTGTGAAAATGAAACCGTTAGCTGAGCCTGCAATTCAGGCCGCCAAAGACGGCCGGGTCAGATTTGTCCCGGAAAGGTTCACAAAGGTATATTTGAACTGGATGGAGAATGTCCGCGACTGGTGTATTTCCCGCCAGCTTTGGTGGGGCCACCGGATTCCGGTCTGGTACTGCCGGGACTGTAACGAAATCATCTGTGATACGAAACCCCCGGTGAAGTGCCAGAAATGCGGAAGCGGGAACTTAGAGCAGGACCCGGATGTCCTCGATACATGGTTCAGTTCGGGGTTATGGCCTTTCTCAACCCTTGGCTGGCCTGAACGGACCCCCGAACTTAAACAGTTCTACCCGACTTCTGTACTTGTTACCGGAAGGGATATCATCTTTTTCTGGGTAGCCAGAATGATATTTATGGGCCTGGAATTTATGAATGATGTACCGTTTAATGAAGTGTTCATCCATGGCCTTATTCTTGACGCGCAGGGAAGGAAGATGAGCAAGTCCCTGAATAACGGTGTAGATCCCATTGAGGTTGTTGATAAATATGGCGCTGACACTTTAAGGTTTATGCTGATTACCGGAAATACTCCGGGAAATGACCTCAGGTTTCATTTTGAACGCCTCGAGACTACGAGGAATTTCGCCAACAAAATATGGAATGCTTCCCGGTTTGTAATGATGAATCTGGTGGATTTTAACCCGCATAAGTCTGTCGAAGCCAAGTTGAAATATACTCTGGCAGACAGGTGGATTTTAAGCAGGTTTAACGAAACAGCCCGTGAAGTAACGAGGAATATGGACAGGTATGACCTGGGTGAGGCGGCCAGGATTTTATATGACTTTATCTGGAGTGAATTCTGTGATTGGTATATTGAACTTGTAAAACCGGCTCTGTACGGGAAAAAAGACGAGTCCAGCAAGAAAACGGCCCAGTATGTTTTGTGGCGCGTCCTGGCAGAGACGATGAAGCTGCTGCACCCGATGATGCCTTTTATCACCGAAGAAATCTGGCAGCACCTGCCTCACGAAGGGGAAACCGTAATGCTCCAGAAATGGCCTGAATATGACCCTGCTCTCACTGATGAGGATGCGGTTGAACAGATGACTACCGTGATGGAAGTCATTAAAGCAGTTAGAAATATCAGGGGTGAGATGAATGTGCCGCCCTCCCGGAAGGCCGAAATAATATTTGCTGGGAACTCGGAGGCCAGCTGCCGGGCTTTGGCGGCAGGACAGGGTTATATCGAAAATCTGGCCGGCGCTTCCGGTATTACGCTGGAGAAAACAATTTCTGCCAAGCCGGAAAACGCGATGACAGCTATAACTAAAGGGATTGAGATTTTTATGCCTCTAAAAGGCCTGATCGATATTGACCGGGAAATCAGCAGGCTGGAAAAGGAACTCGCTGTATTGGACAAAGAACTGGCCAGGGTCGACGGAAAACTGTCAAATGCAGGTTTCATCGATAAAGCCCCGGCAGACGTAATAGAGAAGGAACGGACCAAACAAAGTGAGTTCCAGGAGAAGAAAAACGCTATTTCAGAACGGCTGCAGAGTCTTAAAGGATAGGCTGCCCAAACAGGCGGTCAGAGAAAAGAAAGTGGGAAATACGGATGAATTTCGAAGAGGCCACCGAATTCCTGCGCAACCTGACCAAATTCGGATTCAATTTCGGGTTGGGGCGGATAGAGGAACTATTAAAAAGATTGGGCAGCCCTCATCAAAAATTACAGGTTATTCACATTAGCGGTACGAACGGAAAGGGTTCGACCCTGACGATGACTGCCGGTATACTGCAGGCCAAGGGCTACAAAGTTGGGACATTCACTTCCCCGCACCTTCATTCCTATTGTGAGCGTTATAAGATCAACGGGACTGATATAAGCAGGGAACGCATAGCCGAACTGCTGACGAAGCTTAGGCCGCACCTCGAAAAAATGGTGGCAGAGGGGTTTGAACACCCTACCGAGTTCGAAGTAAGCACCGCCCTCGGGTTTGTCTACTTTTACGAGGAAAAGGTTGATTTTCTCGTCCTGGAAGTCGGCCTGGGGGGAGCTATTGACTCTACCAATGTAGTGACACCTTTAGTATCGGTAATCACAAATGTCGCGATGGACCACATGGATTACCTGGGCAGCACTATTAGGGAAATCGCGACAGTTAAAGCAGGTATCATCAAACATGGGATGCCTGTCGTTACCGCTGCCGATGAACCCGACGCCCTTAAGGTAATCAGGGAGGTCAGCCTGCGCAGTAAATGCGAACTGGTTGAGGTCGGCCGGGATGTCACCTGGAAAATTAACACGAGTTCGGTCGAGGGACAGGAATTTGACCTCCACACCATGCAGAACTCCTATATAGGTCTGTTTATCAAGCTCATCGGGCGCCACCAGATTGTCAATGCCGCAACAGCGGTAGCGGCGGTGGAAGCCCTTGGCAAACATGGATATTCATTTGAGGATGATATTGTCCGGGCCGGGCTGGCCAAGGCCGTGTGGCCTGCCCGGCTGGAAATGGTGGGCGCCGACCCGCGGGTTCTGCTGGACGGGGCCCACAATCTGCACGGCTCCATAGCTTTAAAAAAGGCCCTGACAGAAGTGTTTTCCTACCGGAATCTGATCCTTGTTTTTGGCATGTTAGGGGATAAAGAAAGGGAAAAGGTTGTCGCCCAGCTGGCCCCCCTGGCGAAAGCCGTAGTCATTACAAAACCTAATTCGCCCAGGGCCGGGGACTGGCAGAAGATTGCCGATGAGGTCAGGAAGTATGCCGGTGAGGTATACCTGATTGAAGACATTCACTCTGCCGTCCAAAAAGGGATGAGCCTTGCCGGACCGGGGGACTTAGTATGTATAACCGGGTCGTTGTATATGGTCGCCGAAGCCCGGGAAATGTTTATCTAAATTCGCTGCCGCGAACCTCCGATGATAATACTTTCCTGGCTTGTTCTATTTTTCCAATACCCTCCATATTATTAGTACAAGGGTCACTGGTTGTTTACACTCACCACTGACCACTCTCCACTCCCCACTATGATGGAGGTGTAAAAAGATGTATAGGAACATCAGGATGAGGCTTGGGTTTTTTGCATGTGTCATTTTTATATGTGCGATATCGGTTAGCGGGGCATATTATTTAGGGAAATTGTATCTGGGTATAATAAGGGAAGGAGCGGTCCCCAAAAGCACGAGGGTAAGCTCGGGGAGCTATCAATCCACTGCCGCCCCAGAAGAACTAAAACTACTTTCGTTAGACCCCATACCGGTATATTACCTTCAGGCCGGGGTCTTTTCCGACCCGGAAGGAGCCCGGGAAGCTGCTGAACCGCTTGAGGAACTGGGGTATATACCGTATATAACCCGTTCCGCGCCGTATAGATTATGGATAGGGGTATACCAGAAGCGTGGAGATGCCGATCTGGTTAAAGTGCAGTTAAGAGACAAGGGAATTGGCAGTTTCACCGGCTCTGTTGTAATAAATGGGTCTAACCTGCGGTATAGTAAAGGGAATGAAGCCTTTATCAAAGAGACAGCCCCTGTACTGGAAACATATACAACGTGGCTGAAAGCGAACCTGGCATTATTTAGCGCTGACAATGCAGGCAGTTTAGATTGGATGGAGATAGAGAAACAGGGGTCAGTCATTGACGAAGTTTACAATGATATAGTGAATACCAAAAAAGACACGGAATCTAACAGCGAAGAGTTAAACAGGATGTTCGGGGCTATTGAGGATACCGTGGGCAGGTATAAGGAGCAGCTCAATGTCTTTAAAAAGCAACGTAATACCAGGAATTTCGCGGTTTTGCAGTGTCGGCTGCTGGAGTTCATCGACAATTATCAGCTTTTACGACGGGAAATCGACAACATCAATAAAACTTAAGATTGTCCAAGTTCATTCCCCATGATATAATTAACAACTAAGTAGTGCAAAAAGGAGGGAATGAAGGTGAAGGCGTTAAAAATCCCTGAGGCCACAATAGTAAGGTTGTCTGTATATTCTCGGTTTCTTGAACAGGCCGACAAAAAGGGTATTATAACTATATCCTCCGGTGAAATTGCCGCCGGTGTCGGAGTTAGCCCGGCCCAGGTAAGAAAAGACCTGGCCTATTTCGGTGAATTCGGGACGAGGGGAGTCGGTTACAACGCAAAGGATCTTCTTAAACATACACTTAAAATTTTGGGCCTCAACGGAAAATGGACGGTAGTTGTTGTAGGAGCGGGTAACTTGGGCTCTGCCCTCGTATCATACCGGGGTTTCCGGGAGCGGGGTTTTGATATAACCGGTGTGTTTGACAATGACCTGACCAAAATCGGAAAAAGGCTGCTGGACTTGGAAGTAATGGGGACTGAGAGGCTTGAGCAGGTTATCAACGATAATGATGTCAAAATTGGAATTCTTACCGTTCCTGCGTCAGCCGCCCAGGATGCGGCTAACCTGTTAATCAATGCTGGGGTTAAAGCGATTCTTAATTTTGCCCCTACTGTTCTTTCGGTACCGGAAGACGTTGAGGTAAGAGACATTGATTTGTCAACCCGCCTGGAAATTCTGACTTTCCATCTTTGCATGAGAGAAAAGTAACCATCCAAGTGAATGTGAGTATATAAACAAGAGGTTGTCTCGCCAGAGGCAGCCTTATTTGTTTTGGGGATGAGCGGAGGGGCTGGTGGGTTCCTCCGGGCGGAATATCTTAGCGCGGAGGGGTTGGGTATTTTAACGGGTTTCCCGCTCGCCGTCTGGCAATCTAAGCTGCCACCTGCAGTCCGCAATGCAATGTCCCAGAACTTGATGGCTCAGATTGCATTCCTAATAAGATGGCCGCCTCCCGTTTCAAAAGCAAAAACTTACCGGCGGCCTTCGCCATCTTCAAACATCAGGGGCTTCCCCAAATTGTCGGCGACTCGGTCGTTTTTTTGACCGAGTTACGGTAACAATTTGGGGAGGGACCCCTTGCCTTGCGGACTGCAGGTGGCAGCAAGATTGCCAACGACGGCAGCGCAAGGGAAACCCTTATAAAATACCCAACCCCTCCTGAGAGCGTCCCCATTTTATTACCGAAACCCCGGGCTCCGATTGATACCTGGTATTCTTGACGCCCGCCGTTCCGACAAAATGGGGAAACCCCTGGCCCTCCGGAACACACCAACCCCTCCTTTGCACAACAAAAGAGAGGCTGTCTGGTGTGACAGCCTCTTGTTTGATTTTAAGAGGGAATTAAGTGGAGTAATGCTGACTTGTATTTTTGGTAGTCGTTATCACTGAATAGGACAAATCTGATTTCATCGATATCGTTTTCCTTAGCGAAAGAAATAACTGTGCGGAGGGCTATTTCCGCTGCCTGTCCGACTGGGTATCTGTATGCTCCTGTGCTGATGGAAGGGAACGAGATTGTTTTTATATTGTTTTCCTTAGCCAGGAGCAGGCTGTTGTAATAAGCATTTCTCAGCAATGTTGATTCATTGGCGTTATCCCCGTGCCAAACCGGTCCGACGGTATGGATCACATATTTGGCCTTAAGGTTCCCGCCTGATGTAATTACTGCTTTACCGGTAGGACAACCGCCCTGTTTAGCCCTGATAAGTTTGCACTCCTCCAATATCTTTGGACCCCCGGCCCGGTGGATGGCCCCATCTACTCCCCCGCCGCCCAGCAGGCCGGAATTGGCGGCATTTACGACAGCCTCTGTGGCCTGCTCGATAAGGTCGCCTTTCAGCAATACAATCCTGGTATTATTGACGGTAATTTCCATGATATCACTCCTGTTTTTCACTTCATCTATCTTTTATGATAAACCAAAACACCTGATTTGTGCACTTTTTTATAGTATCCCGCTCCCGCCGACAGGATTCCTCCGCGCATAGAGAGGGGGAGGAATAGGTAAACTACAAAATAGTTGCTAGTTGCTAGTTACTAGTTGCTAGTTACTAGTAACTAGCAACTAGCAACTAGGAACGGGGGAGCTTGGTGGAGCAAAATCAGGAACAGGTTGCCAACAAGAAAGAGCATGATGAGAAGCTGGCCCGATTAAATGATGTTATCGGAGAGTTCAAGGGGCAGCCGGGGGCGCTTATTCCGGTTTTGCATAAGGCCCAGCAGATTTACGGCTATCTGCCGGAGGAGGTCCAGTATCATATCGCCCAGGGTTTGGGTGTTCCTCTGGCTGATGTTTACGGGGTCGTCACATTTTACTCGCATTTTACGATGATTCCTAGGGGAGAACACAACATCGCAGTTTGCCTCGGGACAGCCTGCTACGTCAAAGGGGCGGGCGAACTGATGAACAAAATCGGGGATGAACTGGGAATAAAAGTTGGGGAAATCAGTAAGGACAGGAAATTCAGTTTGGAAGCCCCAAGGTGTATCGGGGCCTGCGGGATGGCGCCGGTATTGACAATAAATGAGGAGGTCTACGGTCGGCTTAATGCTGACCAGTTGGGGGAATTACTGCAGAAGTACAAGCAATAATTTCAATGGCCACTGGCCGCCGGTCACTGGCCATTAACAATAAGGAGCTGTTTTTTAAGTGGCCGATTCGACACATATTCTCATCTGCCGAGGGACAGCCTGTCTATCATCAGAAAGTCAGGAAATCCAAAACGAACTGCAAAATCAGTTGAAAAACAGGGGTATCGAGGAACAAGTCAGAGTAGTACATACCGGATGTTTCGGCTTTTGTGCCCGCGGCCCGGTGATGGTTGTTTGGCCCAGAGGGACACTATACTGCGAGGTCAGGGTCGAAGACATCGGTGAAATAGTTGAACGGCACATCCTGGGGGGCAAAGTTGTAGAGCGGCTTCTTTACCGGGATCCGAAAACAGAAATCAACACCGAGAAGATAGATGATATCAGTTTTTTTCACCGGCAGGTCCGGATAGCTTTAAGGAATTGTGGTCTTATTAATCCAGATGATATCAATGAATACATCGCCAGGGACGGTTATAAAGCTCTTGGCCAAGTCCTGACCGGACATTCCCCGGAAGAGGTTGTGAATATTATTAAGAAATCAGGCCTCCGGGGCAGAGGTGGTGGCGGGTTTCCGACAGGCCTGAAGTGGGAACTGACAAGGAAATCTCCTGCTGATCTGAAATATGTAATATGCAATGCTGATGAAGGGGATCCTGGGGCATTCATGGACCGGAGCATCTTGGAAGGGGACCCCCATTCTGTTCTGGAGGCAATGGCCATTGCGGGATATGCTATTGGCGCCCAGCAGGGTTTTGTATATGTGCGGGCTGAGTATGCCCTCGTAGTGGAACGGCTGGAGGCCGCTGTTAACCAGGCTAAGGAGAAGGGCTTTCTGGGAAAAAACCTTTTCGAATCAGGGTTTAACTTTGACATAGATCTCAGGCTTGGTGCAGGGGCATTTGTCTGCGGGGAAGAAACAGCCCTGATAACTTCGATCGAAGGCAATAGAGGAGAACCCAGGCTGCGGCCGCCATTTCCGGCCCAAAAAGGGTTGTGGGGCAAACCCACCCTGATCAACAATGTGGAAACCCTGGCCAATATTCCGGCTATAATTCTCAACGGGGCCGAGTGGTTTACCGGGTTTGGCACTGAGAAGAGCAGGGGGACCAAGGTTTTTGCCCTAGCCGGAAAGATAGGGAATACCGGTTTAATTGAAGTCCCGATGGGTATTTCTCTCCGGGAAATAATATTTGATATCGGGGGAGGAATTCCCGAAGGACGCCAATTCAAGGCAGCTCAGACAGGAGGGCCCTCAGGTGGGTGTATTCCCGCCAAATTGATTGATATATCCATCGAGTATGACACCCTGCTGGAGGCCGGCTCCATGATGGGTTCCGGCGGCCTTATTGTGATGGATGACCGTGACTGTATGGTGGATATAGCTAAATTCTACCTCGAATTTATGTGTGATGAATCATGCGGGAAGTGTACGCCCTGCCGTGTCGGGACGAAAAGGCTGTTGGAAATATTGGAGCGGATAACCGAGGGTCGTGGGCGCGAAGAGGATATCGGCCTTCTCCGGGAATTGGGGCATGGGATAAAAGCGACCTCCCTGTGCGGTCTTGGGCAGTCGGCGCCAAACCCGGTTTTAAGCACCCTGCGGTATTTTGAAGATGAATACATAGCCCATGTCAGGGATAAGGTCTGCCCTGCCGGGGTATGCCGGAAGTTGAGTAAGGTCAGAATTATACCGGAAGAATGTAAAAAGTGTGGGGCCTGCGCCAAGGTATGTCCGGTCGGGGCGATAAAGGGAGCGCCCAAGGAACTGCACGAAATCGACCCGGAAAAGTGTACTAAGTGCGGGGCATGTGTGGAGAAGTGCCCGTTTAAGGCGATAACAAAATAGTTGCGAGTTACGAGTTACGAGTTGCGAGTTGTCTAGGTCTGCGGCTCTAGGGGGACAATCAGTGGACAGTGGGACGTGCTCTACGCCCTACGGGCTCCGAGGGGGTCGGAAGAGTTTGCTCCGTAAACTCTCGATTATATAAAAACAAAAGAAAACACGGAGGACGCGGAGAAAAGACGGAGGACACAGAGAGAAATCAACAACCCAAACTGAGTTCCTACTACCCAGGTAAGCTGTAATTTAAATAAAATATGAACAAAATAAAAAAACAGTTTTCAGCTTATCCGGGTATCCTTTTTTTACTCAACACAGTGCTACTATATCAGAAAAAACCGCAGAGACCGCGGAGGATGCGGAGAGCGCGGAGATAAAAAATTAACTTGTTAAGTTTTTTAAGGGATCATATTTTATAAAATAAGAAAACTTTAATTTCTCCTCCGCGTCACTCCGTTATCTCCGCGAACTCCGCGTTTTTAAAAAGCCGCAAAGCAACTTGGACAATATAGATTAGTTGCCGGAGGTTACATCTGTGTAAGTGAGAAAACAGAGGGTAAGAATAACTGATTACTCTCTGTGGCCTCTTCTTTTCTGTGAATCACGGAATCTCTGTGTACTCTGTGATTTCTTTTATTCTTTATGACCTTCTCAGTTCCCGTCGTTATTCTAGGGGTTGTCCTCAAAGGGACAGCCTTTTTCTTGTTTTATCTGCGGGTCATAGAGTTACCAATATTAGGCAGGCTCTTTCCTGGAGGACTTTCAATATGTGTGTCGAAAATTAGACACTTAGATGAACCGTTTATTTTTGGGGAGGAGAACTGTTAATGACACTGCAAGAGTTGGAGCAATTGAAACAGCGAATATTATCAGAGCGATGTATGGCGCCGGACAGAAAATCACCGCGCGTCACTGTCGGTTTGGGTACTTGTGGGGTAAAGTCAGGTGCGGGCCGGGTTTTGGAGGTTCTGCGGAGAGAACTTAGGGGAAACGAAAATATTGTCGTAACTCAAGTGGGATGTATCGGGCTTTGTTCTTATGAGCCGGTCATGGAAGTTGCGATGCCCGGCAGCCTGCCGACGATATATTGTTTTATGACACCCGAAAAAGCTGAAACGGTCGTCAAAGAACACATCCTTAATGGCCGACCGGTCAAGCAGTGGATGCTGTAATGCTGTTAACCCATCCAAACCGGTCCTGCCGAAAGGTTTGATTTTCCCTTTTTAGGCGGCGCTTTCAGGGCGGCGCTTTCAGGGGTTAAATAAGCTTGTCATCAAATGTCAAAAATGATACACTGAAATGAGGAAGAAAACAGGGGTTTATGCTTTATAGTATGGACGCATTTTTTATTTTGGTGGGGGAAAGCTACTTTTAAGGCGCCACCCCGCAGTTTTCCTCAATTATTGTCACCGGAACGTGATGAATGGAGCTTTGATGAAAAAGATAGTTTTGGCTTCTGCTTCACTCAGAAGGCAGGAATTACTAAGGCAGATAGGGCTCAAGTTTGAAATTTTGATCAGGCCTGTGGATGAGACTCTTCCAGGCGGTCTTCCGCCTCAAGAGGCAGTTTGCGAATTAGCGTACCGGAAAGCAAAAGAGGCTGCTGATTCGGGAAAATGGGGTATTTTTATTGGCGCCGATACGGTGGTTGTCCATCAAGACAAAGTTTTGGGGAAACCAACCGATTTTTCGGATGCCATTGATACCCTGCGCAAATTGAGTGGCAGCGACCACCTGGTAATCACCGGCTTTTGTGTTATTAATGCCGCCACGGGAAAAACAGTTAAAACCAGTGAATCGACCCGGGTTTTTTTTCGTCACCTAACCGATGTGGAGATAAAAGCTTACGTTGATTCCGGTGAACCAATGGATAAAGCAGGTTCATACGGCATCCAGGGTCTGGGTTCCGTACTGGTGGATAGGATTGAGGGTTGTTACTTCAATGTGGTAGGACTTCCGTTAGCTAAACTGGCCTTAGTCCTGAAACAATTTGGGATTGAGGTTTTAGAGTAAGTCTCTGGTTATCTGAAGGGATTCTTATGATGGATTTTTTGGAATACAGGATTAGAATTAAAGAACTGCCGGAGGACCTAAGGCCCAGGGAAAGGTTGATCAGGCAAGGTCCCGAAGTCCTAACGGTTGTCGAACTTCTGGCAGTGCTTTTGCGGACCGGGACCAGCTCAATGAGTGCCCTTGACCTGGCGGCCCTTTTGTTGGCTAAGTCGGGCGGACTTTTAGGAGTGACCGAGAGTTCGGTTGAAGAACTTTGCTCGATTAAGGGGCTGGGCCCGGCCAAGGCTGCTCAGTTAAAGGCGGCCATCGAACTGGGGCGAAGATTGTCAGCTGAGGTTTCCGGACCCAGACAGTTAATCAGGACTCCGGTTGACGTGCACAATCTGCTCAAAGAGAGAATGCGTTACTGTGACAGGGAACACTTTTTGGCGGTTTTTTTGAACACCAAACACCACGTTATTACCGTGGAGACAATCTCTGTCGGCAGCCTTAATTCATCTCTTGTGCATCCCCGGGAACTGTTCAAAAATTCAATCAAGAGAAGCGCAGCAGCCCTGATACTGGTACATAACCACCCAAGCGGAGACCCGGCGCCAAGCATTGAGGATATCGAGATAACCCGTCGGCTTGTGGAGGTTGGTAATATTATAGGCATTCAGGTGCTGGATCACATCATTATCGGGGAAAACGGTTTTGTAAGCATGAAAGACCAAGGTGTTTTTTAACGATATGTCACAATTAAACGAAGCTTGAAAGGGGTACACGGATGTTTGGGATTTTCTCTAAAGACATGGGAATAGATTTGGGTACTGCTAACTCGTCGGTATATATGAAAGGGAAAGGAATCGTTGTTAATGAGCCTTCGGTAGTGGCTATCCAGCGTGATACCGGACAGGTTCTGGCTGTCGGCGAAGAGGCCAAACAGATGATTGGCCGGACTCCCGGAAATATTGTCGCTATCAGACCTATGAAGGATGGGGTTATTGCGGATTTTGACATCACCCAGAGTATGCTCAGGTATTTTATTACCAAAGCGCTCAAGAAAAGGCCGTATCTGGTGCGGCCCCGAGTTGTGGTTGGTGTGCCTTCCGGAGTAACAGCCGTAGAAGAACGGGCCATCAGGGAAGCCGCCCTGCAGGCCGGCGCCCGTGAGGCCTACCTCATAGAGGAACCGATGGCGGCTGCCATAGGAGCCGGACTGCCTGTGCATGAACCGACAGGCAACATGATTCTTGATATTGGAGGAGGAACGAGCGAAGTAGCAATAATATCCTTAGGCGGTATAGTCACCAGCCGTTCTATCCGGATTGCCGGTGATGAGATGGATGAAGCGATTATGCAGCATATCAAGAGAATGTACAACCTTATGGTCGGTGAGCGGACAGCGGAAGAAATAAAAATTAAAATCGGAACAGCTTACCTGTTTCCCGAAGTAGAAAAGTATGAAGTGCGTGGGCGTGACCTGTTGACAGGCCTGCCCAAGACAGTGGAAATAACATCCGAAGAAGTTTACAAAGCCCTTTCCGAACCGGTTTCTGCAATTTTAGAGGCGATTAAAGTAACCCTGGAAAAAACGCCGCCTGAACTTGCCTCTGACGTTATGGATAAAGGTATTGTCATGGCTGGAGGAGGATCACTGTTAAGGGGCCTCGACCGGCTTGTCAGTGAGGAAACCGGAATACCTGTCCATATAGCTGAAGAGCCCTTATTCTGTGTGGCTTTCGGAACCGGTAAGGTACTCGAAAACCTCGATGTGCTGAAGAGAGTTTTAATCACCTCGAAAAAAATTAGCTAGAAAGGCGGGGTACCTTTGCTCCGGTATCTCATAAACAGGTATGTCCTGGGGTTCTTCGCTATCGTTGTGCTCGCACTGGTTTTAATCAGTTATACGGGCCAGGATAGGCCGGCTTTGACACCTGTCGAAAAAATCATCAAAGGTGTGGTAACCCCGCTCGAGAGTGGGGTTACACGAGTTTTAAACAGTATAGGCGATGCCGTTGGCTCAGTCTTTACGATAGGCAGTATCAAGGAGGAGAACAAGAACCTGAAGCAGCGCGTTTCTACTTTGGAATCTGAGAACCTGCTGCTGAAAGAGTATGAGTACCAAAACCTGCGCCTGCGGGAGCTGCTGATTTTTAAAGACACTGTCAGCCGCAGTTACGAAACAGTTTATGCTTCCGTCGTGGCCCTCAACCCGTCAAACACTGATAAAACAGTAACGATTAACCGGGGAGAAAATGACGGGGTCAGGAAGAACATGGCTGTAGTGACAAGCCTGGGTTTAGTCGGACATGTAATCAATGTCTCCGGTAATTCAGCCGAGGTAATGCTTATTGTCGATAAGAACAGTGCGGTTGGCGGGTTGGTCCAGATAACGAGAACCCCGGGTATTATTGAAGGTGAAGGGAACAATTCGGGTTATCTGAAGATGACCCATATTTCCAAAGAAGCGCCGGTAAGGGAGAAGCAGGTAGTAGTTTCCTCCGGACTGGGTGGCGTTTTCCCGAAGGGCCTGCCTGTAGGACGGACAACTAAAATTGAGATTGAGTCTAACGGTTTGGAAAAGTATGCCGTGATCAGGCCGTTTGTTGATTTTAACCGGCTGGAAGAAGTAATGGTGATCAAAACTGTTTTTGTGGGGAACGAACTTTCCCCTTCTGCGGGAGGGGGATAAAATGAGATACTTCGTAATGACTTGTTTGTTTCTTATCAGTCTCATTCTTCAATCTACTCTATTTTCCCACCTCACCGTAGCTGGTGTTAAACCAGACCTGGTATTAATTCTTGTAGTACTTTATGCTCTACTGCATGGGCCCAAAGAAGGGGTCTTGATGGGTCTTGCCGGTGGACTGCTGCAGGACCTGTTGTTTGGCCAAAACATCGGGATGAACGCCCTGACGAAGATAATAGTGGGGTATATATTCGGCGTTTTGGACCGTAAAATATACAAGGAAAACCTCTTGATTCCTATTGCCGCTTTATTTCTGGGCACTTTTATAAATGAAACCATTTTACATCTTCTGAGGCTCGCCGGAGGGACGTCGGTCACTTACTTTTCCCATGTGCGAACCGTTATTTTTTCGACTGCTGTATATAACAGCTGTCTGGCCCCATTCATTTACGGCAGGTTTTATAAATCTTCCCAAAAAGGTGTGCTCAGAATCACCGACGGCTAGATAGTTGCTAGTTGCTAGTTGCTAGTGGCTAGTAACAAGGCAATAATCACTGGTTAAAGATTAGATGAAAATATAACTATTTTATTGTTTTTTAAAATCGAGAGTTTGCGCAGCATACTCTTCCGAGTCCCCATTTTATTACCGAAACCCCGGGCTTATTGCGATGCCGGATATTGAGGCAGCCCACCGTTCCGACAAAATGGGAAACCCCCATCCCCTCGGAGCCCGTAGGGCGTAGAGCACTCTCCACTATGCACTAGCAACTAGCAACTAACAACTAGCAACTGAAAGGGCGGGGCTTTGAACGTGACTGAAAAGGTAATAGAAAAAAAACTTAGGATTTTCATGGCCCTTGTGACCGTTATTTTTTTAGTATTAATTTCCCGGTTGGCGCTTCTCCAGATTGTTCAGACTCAGGAATTCAAGACGATGTCAGAGCAAAACCGGATCAGGCTCGTGCCAATCCCGGCAAAGAGGGGTGAGATTTTAGACCGGAACGGCAAGGTCCTTGTACAGGATCGTCCGGTCTACAGTGTTTCGGTTTTTAACCTGGAGATGACAAAACAGGACCTCCATAAGTTGGCAGATAGGCTGGCTTCAATGTTGGGTATGAAGTCTGCGGATATAATTGCCGCGATGAATGATAAGCTTGTCAAGAAATATGAACCGATTAAAATAGCGAAGGACGTCCCTCTGGATATTGTGGCCAAGATTAAGGAAAACCAGGCTGAGCTGCCTGGGGTGGAAGTTAATGTTGAACCAATGCGCGATTATGTATTTAAAGATTTTATGCCCCACATCTTCGGTTATGTAAGGGAGATTTCCCCGGCCCAGCTGGAAAAACATAAAGATGAGGGGTACAGTCTCGGTGACCGTTTTGGTCAGGCCGGGCTGGAAAACCAGTACCAGTCTTACCTTCAGGGAAAAGACGGAGACAGTATGGTCGAGGTTGACAAGTCCCAGCACCCGGTCCGCTCTCCTGTCGATATCAGGCAGCCAATCCCAGGCAATAACCTTGTTTTAAATATTGACGCTAAAGTTCAAAAAGCAGCCGAGGAATCACTTGACCGGACGATGGCCATGCTGCAGAAAGGCAAGTTTCCAGATGCCAAAGCCGGTGCTGTTGTGATGATTGATGTAAAGACCGGTAAGGTCCTGACGATGGCCAGCAAACCGGGTTTTGACCCCAACATTTTCAATGGAAAGATGACTCCGGCCCAAAGTGAAGCCCTGTTTGGGTCAAAAACCAAGAACCCGTTCCCGGCTTTCAACAACCGGGCGATGATGGGCTATGCACCGGGTTCGACATTCAAAATGGTGACTGCTACTGCAGTGCTGGAATCAAAAAAGGCAACTATCGATGATACCTACGTTGACCACGGGTCGGTCTATCTTTACGGGCGGTCATATAAATGCTGGGTATCCGGAGGGCACGGAACCGTAAATTTGATAAAGGCAATCAAGGTTTCCTGCAATGTGTACTTTTACCAGATGGGACTTAGGGCCGGTGTGGATAATCTGGTCAAATACGCCCGGGAGTATGGCCTGGGCCAAAAAACCGGGATAGACCTGCTTAATGAGAGTGCCGGTCGGGTACCCAGCCCCGAATGGAAGAAGGACTTGAATGAACAAGCCTTAAAAGATAAATATGAAAAAATATATCAAAAAATCGAAGACAAATATTCTGTACTGATAAATAAAGCCGCTACAGAAAAGGAACGGAAAAAACTTACTACTCAAAAGAACCAGGAACTTAACCAGCAGAAGGCTCAGTATAAAATTGACTACCGCTGGCAGGTTGACTGGCAGCCGTTTGAAACCATCATCATGTCTATAGGCCAGGGAGGTAATTATTACACTCCTCTGCAGATGGCCAACTATATTGCCACAATTGCCAACGGGGGCACCAGATACCAGCCTTACCTGGTTGACAGGGTAGTGGACTACCAGGGGAAGGTGGTCAAACAATTTGATAAAAAAGCTGTCAGCCATGTTACTGTCAGCCCTGCGACTTTGGCTACGGTCAGGCGGGGAATGAGAGCGGTAGTGGAGCCCGGAGGGACTGCCTATTCGATATTTTCTAATTTCCCGGTACCTATTGCCGGTAAAACCGGGAGCGCCCAGACAGGGAAGGACAAGTATGGGAATGATAAACCCACCCATGGCTGGTTTGTCGCTTTCGCCCCATATGATAACCCACAGGTAGCTGTAGCGTCGGTTGTAGAGTATGCCGGCCACGGCGGTAGTTCAGCCGGGCTAGTCTGCCGGGATGTCCTGGCTGCTTATTTTAATATCGACAAAACGCAGGTAAAGCAGGGCGGGGTTTCAGACGAGTAAAGGTTATTTATGTCTAATTATTCGAGAAAAACGGGGTAAAAAGACCTCGTTTTTTTTGTCCCTTCGGCAGGATTTAACTTCCTAATGTAGAATTTAACACCAAGGATTCAGGGCTTAGGATTTTTCTAGGATCCAGGGGGAGATAAAAATTGAAGAAAGCTAAAGGTTCCAAAGCTAAGACACTATTTGAGCAGAAAGAAGAAACAGACATAATGACAGGCGAAACACCTGATATTCAGAATCAGGTGACAGAAGAAATGCCTGCGGAGTTAGCCAGTATTCTGGATTTAGAGGTTGGGGAGACGGGAAACAGGATAGAGTTTGAGGAAGGTGAAAAAGTCCCCGTCCCGGAAAAGCTGAGTTTCAAGCCATTAGTACACAAAGACCCCTGGCAGCAGGCCTTTGTGGATGAGAATACGATTTTGATAAAGAGGACAGTAAGATCAGGTCAAAGTATTCAATTTGATGGAAATGTGGTGGTGCTGGGGGATGTAAATCCCGGTTCCGAAATCGTTGCCTCCGGAAACATTATAGTAATGGGTGCCTTACGGGGAGTGGTTCATGCCGGTGCTACCGGAAATAAGGAAGCCACTGTTTCAGCCTTTAAGCTTCAGCCCACACAGCTGCGTATTGCCAATCATATTACGAGAGCGCCGGATGGAGACTACCTGTCGCCAGACCATCCGGAAACTGCCCGGATAAAGGATGGTATCGTCGTAATAGAGGTATACCAGCTGGGCCAGGATAGGCAAACAAAGATTTGTTAAAGATTATGAATGAGGAGGACAAAAGATGGGTGAAGTCATTGTAATTACCTCTGGCAAAGGAGGGGTTGGGAAAACTACCGCTACCGCCAATATTGGAACCGCTTTGGCAGCGTTAGGACATAAGGTCGTAATGGTTGATACTGATATAGGTTTACGCAATCTGGATGTGGTCCTCGGTTTGGAAAACCGGATTGTCTATGATATAGTAGATGTTACTCACGGAAATTGCCGGCTCAAGCAGGCTCTAATTAAAGACAAAAGGTTTGAAGGCCTGCACCTTCTGCCGGCTGCTCAGACTAAAGACAAAACTGCCGTTAACCCCGAACAGATGCGCGAACTATGTTCGGAACTGGCCAAGCAATTTGACTACGTAATTATTGACTGTCCGGCCGGTATCGAACAGGGGTTTAAAAACGCTATCGCGGGAGCTGAAAAAGCTATTGTTGTGACCACTCCCGAGGTATCGGCTGTCCGCGATGCGGACAGGATTATCGGATTGCTGGAGTCGGCCGAACTCCGCGACCCCAAGCTGATAGTGAACAGGATAAGGCCGCTGATGGTAAAAAAAGGTGACATGATGAGCATGGATGATATTATCGACATCCTGGCGGTTAACGTATTGGGTATTGTTCCGGAAGACGAAATGATTGTCGTTACTACAAACAAAGGTGAACCCGCAGTTCTCGATAACTACTCGAGGGCAGGACAGGCGTACCGGAATATGGCTCGCAGAATTACTGGTGAAGAAATACCTTTAATGGACCTTGAAGCTGACACTGGATTTATGAATAAGCTGAAAAAGCTTATCGGTTTTAAGTAATCCGAGTTTGTAGAGAGGGGGAACCGGACGTGCTGGAATTTTTATTAAGAGTTTTCGGTAAGAATAGCAGCTCCAGTAAAAACGTAGCCAAGGAAAGACTTCGCCTGGTATTGGTCCATGACCGGGCAGATGTATCTCCTCAGTTACTTGAAGAATTAAAAGAAGACTTGATTAAGGTAATCTCAAATTACATGGAGATTGACGAAAGCGCCTTGGAGGTTAATCTTGACACCTCCGATAATATGGTGGCCCTAGTGGCCAATATCCCTGTGATAAGAATGAAAAGAACCGCTAAGCGGTCGGAAAAAATTGGGTAAAACCCAATTTTTTTGCTTTCTGCCGGGGGTGGATTTTAGACCGGCAGATGATATATAATGAGAGTAGAATTGATAGAAAGAGGCGACATCATTGATAGAACGCAGGCAGTTAAAAAACTTTGATTTTACTCTTTTGGTGACAACTTTACTCATCATCATCTTTGGGCTTATCATCCTGAGCAGCGCCACCCATGCAACGATGACCAGGGGCGATGACCAGTTTGCTTATGTTAAAAAACAGGCCATGTCGTTCTTATTAGGCCTGATTGCGATAGGTGTGATTCTAAAAATCGATTACAACGCTTTTGTGAAATACTCTAAGTTTATTTATGTTATAAACATTGCCCTTCTTACAAGTGTCATGTTTATCGGTTCAACCCACAAGGGCGCCCAGTCCTGGATTCCGATAGGAACGTTTTCCCTGCAGCCATCGGAATTTGCCAAGATATTCATGGTGATAACATTTGCCGTCTACCTGGCTAACCGGGAAGGAAAGCTGGACAGGTTCCGGGACTTATTTCCGACCTTTATCTTTTTTGGAATTCCGATGGGCTTAATAATGTTGCAGCCTGACCTGGGGACAACCCTCGTTTTTATCGGAATTTATTTTGGTATGCTCTTTGTAGCCGGGGCAAGGCCGAGAAATGTCCTTATCCTGATTCTGATTGGGGCAATTATAATCGGGGGGGTCCTTACTGCTCAGATATCTTTTGGGCTGGATTTCCCTCTTAAACAGTACCAGCTCGACCGTCTGACGATTTTTTGGGACCCCTATAAAGATTCCCGGGGTACGGGTTACCATGTTATTCAATCACTTATCTCTCTGGGCTCCGGAGGGTTGTGGGGCAAGGGTTTGTATCAGGGAACCCAGACGAGGCTGAACTTTTTACCAGAACAGAAAAATGACTTTATTTTCTCTGTCGTGGGGGAGGAGTTTGGATTTGCCGGGGCTTTGGCCCTGTTAATACTTTTCTATATATTTGTATTCCGGGGAATCAGAATTGCGATGCGTTCCAAAGATATGCTGGGGACCTTACTGGCTACCGGTATTGTATCGATGATTGTATTCCACCTGCTGGTCAACATCGGCATGGCGGCTGGGATTATGCCCATCACAGGGATACCGCTGCCCTTTTTCAGTTACGGAGGGAGTTCCATGCTGGCAAATCTAATAGGAGTGGGAATCCTCCTCAATGTATATGTACGCCGCCAGGTGTTGACATTTTAAGATGAAGAACCAAAGGCAAATCAAACTCGCAGTATCAGCCGGGACAGTTATTAGATATGTACGTTTAGGGGGGTGTCTCAACAGAGGCAGCCTCTTTTGTTTTGGGTATGACCGGAGGGGTTTCCCCAAATTGTCGGCGACTCGGTCGTTTTTTGACCGAGTAACGGTAACAATTTGGGGAGGGACCCCTTGCCTTGCGGCCTGCAGCTGGCAGCAAGATTGCCAACGACGTCAGCGCAAGGGAAACCCTAATAAAATACCCAACCCCTCCAAGCCTGTCAGTCCGTCATCCGGAACACACCTGCCTCTCCTTTGCATAATGCGAATCTGCCTCTTCAGAGAAGCTCTAACTTAAGAAAATATATCACCTGAAACCTGTGGCAAAACTGCTTGTCATACTTTGTATCCCCGCACATATACATATAAAAGAATACAAGCTGTCCGGGGGTAGTAGAGATGAAAGCTAACATCAGGCATGATGGTTCAAACCCAACGCAAAACCTTGATCTTCTTTATAAAAGTTACCGTCCCCGCAGGCGCCCCGTCCTTCATTGGGGAAAAATCGGGGACCACAAATGGGTTATCCAGCTTCTTGTTTCAGGTGGGATATTACTTGTTGTTTTAGGGCTTTTTAGGACCAGTATTCCTTTTTCCGGTTCATTGAAAAATAGTATCAGATACATGCTGACATCTGAAACTGATTTCAGACCTATTTACTACAGGGCCGTTGAGTTCATATCTCAGGCAGGGGGTTTCAACTGGCCGCCGCCTGGCAGTGCCGGCCAACCGTCAAAACCGGCTGCAGCTGATGTATCTTCAGGTATTGTTTTGTCTTTGCCCGTATCAGGTAACATTATCCGTACATATGGCTGGGAAACTGACCAGATAGATGGCGTCCAGAGATTCCACCAGGGGATAGATATATCTGCCAAGGCAGGGACGGGGATAAAATCATCGACCGGCGGAATGGTTGTGAATATTGGAGAAACAAGTGATCTTGGCCTGTATGTCCTCATGAAAAGCGGGTCTGCGGAACTGGTAAGATACGCCAACCTGGCAGAGGTCTTTGTACACGAAGGGCAGCCGGTAAACCCAGGGGACATAATTGCCAAATTGGGCACAACTGCAGAGCGGCAGCCTCACCTGCATTTTGAGGTTATTGTCAACGGCAGGCCGGTGGACCCACTGGATAAGCTGGGGGTTGATTTCACCAGGTTAGATAGTGTGAACAGACTTGATGAAAGATGAGACTGCTGACCATTTTTGGAGTGGATTTACGGTTAAACATCTTTTTCCTGCTGTTGTTATCTCTCTACTGGTATTTCGGCCTCTTTGGCCGCGCGTTGATTGTTTTTGCTGTTGTTTTCCTGCATGAAATGGGCCATGTCGTAGTGGCGGCAGGTTACGGTATGAAAATAAAAGAAGTTGAACTCCTGCCGTTTGGCGGGGTAGCCAGGGTAGAAGGAAACATTGAACTTGACCCTGTCATCGAGGTTTATGTAGCCCTGGCGGGTCCGCTCACAAACGGGTTCCTGGCCTTGGGGGGATACATTCTGAATAGTTGCGGGATGGGAAACCAGCAGTGGCTCCCATTTTTTATTCAATGTAACCTGATGTTAGGTATCTTTAATCTGGCGCCGGCTATCCCTCTGGACGGGGGCCGAATTTTCCGGGCTTTGATGTCACTCAGCTGCGGCCCTCGCAGGGCCACCAACCGGGCAGTAGCCTTGTCAAGAATGCTCAGCGCTGCTTTGGTGATAGTGGGAGTTTGGTCTGCCCTCACAGATGGGGGAAGCAATTTAAACTTTTTGGTGATAGCGATATTTTTAATTTATTCGGCGGCGAAAGAAAAGGGTTCGGCTATGTATATCTTTATGAAATTTCTGACCCGGAAAAAAGAAGAACTGTCCCGTGCGGGGATTCTTCTGGCCCGCCAGATTGTGACTCTGGAATCGTCACATTTGAAAGATGTCGTTAAATATTTTGTGCCGAAGAAATACCACTTTGTCATTGTTATTGGTCTGGACCAGAAGGTAAAGGGAACTCTGACTGAAGGTGAAATTATTGACGAGATGTTGGGGGGCGGGCCTGAGACGCCGGTGGGGGTCCTCGTGCAGAGGAAAAAATAAAGGAATTTCTATGCCCTTGTAGAATTGAATAGTACCATCTTTTGGGTATAATATCACATAGAGCCGTATCAAGGCATCCACTTGGAGGTCCGGTAGATGAGACAGTTGATTGGGAACACTATTTTACCCAAAGTTATAAAACCAGTCCGTTATGAGGGCAATGAATGGAACTCTGTCCACAAGGAATGGGACAGCACGCCTGTCAAAATTGCTTTTGCTTTTCCGGATGTCTATGAAGTAGGCATGTCCCATTTAGGGCTGCGCATCCTTTACCATATTGTGAACAGCAGGGAAGATACCTTGATGGAGAGGGTTTTTGCACCCTGGGTTGATTTCGAAGAAAAACTGAGGGAAATTAGAATACCGCTATTTTCCCTGGAATCATATAAACCCCTGACGGAATTTGATGTAATGGCTTTTACTCTGCAGTATGAAATGAGTTTTACAAATCTCCTGAACATCTTAAACCTCGGCGGGATTCCGCTTTTAGCTTCCGACCGGGATAGCCGGTGGCCTTTGGTAATAGCGGGGGGGCCGACCGCTTTCAACCCGGAACCGCTGGCCCCGTTTATCGATGCGTTTTTGATAGGTGAAGGGGAAGAAGCTATCCATGAAATCATAGATGTCATCAAAAAGTGGAAGCAGTCTCCCGGTGGATATCAAAAAAGAGAACTGCTCACAGATTTAGTTAGAATACCCGGTGTTTATGTCCCCGAATTTTATGATGTCACATATCATGCCGACGGGACCATCAAAGAGGTGGTCCCGAATGTATCTTTCGCACCTGCCCATGTTGTTAAAAGAATTGTCCGGAATTTGGACACCGTTGATTTTCCGACCGGTCCGATTGTCCCATTCACCGAAATTGTGCATGACCGGATTATGCTTGAGGTACTAAGGGGATGCAGCAGGGGATGCCGATTCTGCCAAGCTGGGATGATCTATCGCCCGGTGAGGGAGAAGAAACCTGAAACGATTCTTCAACAGGCCTCCACCCTCGTGAAAAATACCGGCTATGATGAGATTTCCCTCACTTCTCTCAGCACAGGCGATTATACCTGTGTGCAGGGAGTCCTCGAATCACTGGTGGACAGGTATGGTCCCGTAGGAGTTGGTATTTCCTTACCGTCTTTGAGGGCTGACTCCTTCTCGGTGGAACTGGCTAAACAGGTCCAGCGGGTCAGGAAGACCACTCTGACGTTCGCGCCGGAGGCTGGAACTCAGCGTTTAAGGGATGTCATTAATAAAGGAGTTACAGAAAAGAACCTGATGGAAGCTGTGGAAGGAGCCTTCCGGGCCGGGTGGACCGGTGTGAAGCTTTACTTCATGATTGGCCTGCCGACAGAAGACAAGGCCGACCTTGACGGGATTGCCGACCTAGCTTATAAAGTGGTAGACCTCGGCCGGGATATTCTGGGCAGCCGGTTTGGCAGGCTGAAGGTTACGGTGAGTGCCTCATCATTTGTACCAAAGGCCCATACCCCATTTCAATGGGTTCCTCAGGACAGTATCGATACCCTGAAGGAAAAACAGCATTACCTGGCTCGCCGTTTAAAACACCGCCGGATAGTGTTTAACTGGCATGATGCCCGTCTAAGTTCTATTGAGGCGGTTTTTGCCCGGGGTGGGCGCAGGGTTGCGGCAGCTCTGGAGAAGGCCTGGCGGTTGGGGTGCAAATTTGACTCCTGGACAGACCATTTTAAATTTGACAAGTGGATTCAGGCTTTTGCTGAAACCGGCATCGACCCGGCTTTTTATGCTAACCGGCCCTTCGGCAAAGATGAAGTGTTGCCATGGGACCATATAGATACCGGGATTAACAAGGAATTCCTGGCTTCTGAGTATGAAAAAGCGTTCAGGGGGGAGACCACTTCTGACTGCAGATATGATAAATGCACGGACTGCGGGGTGTGTCAAAAACTGCCTGCGGCTGTTGATTTAAAAGGGGGTGCAGTCAATGCCCCGGGCTAGAATAGAATTTTCCAAAGGAGACCGGGTCAGGTTCCTGTCCCACCTCGACCTGATGAAGGCCATGGCCCGGGCTATCCGCCGGGCCGAGATTCCAATCGCCTTTTCGGAAGGGTTTAACCCGCATCCTAAGATGAATTTCGCTTCAGCGGTGGCTGTAGGAGTATCAAGTGAAAGCGAGTATATGGACATCGAGCTTCAGCATGAGGTCGATATTAAAGAAATAGTCGGCAGATTGGCCAGGGCGATGCCGCCGGGCTTGGACATCAAGGGTGGAAGAATTGTCCCGGACAGCACCCCTGCTTTAATGGCTGAAGTTAACCGGGCTGCTTATCATGTTTCGGCGCCTGCCGGGGAGCCCGTAAATGGGGAAGAACTTTCTGCGAAGATTGCACATTTCCTGAGTACTCCGGAGATAGTAATTGAGAAGAGGACCAAAAAAGGTCTCCGGCCCAAAGATATCCGCCCTGGAATAACTCATTTCAGAGGAAGTGTCAGTGGGGAGCGGGTTGGTTTTCTGCTGGGGACTGTCCTCGGCAGTGACGGCAGTGTCCGGCCTGAGGAAGTTGTCTGCGCCTTTGCCAAACAATCTGGTTTACCTATTGATTGTGATTCTCTGTACATAAGGCGGATTTCTCTGTATACTGAAAAAGACGGGAAACAAATTGATCCGATGGATGTTAATTAGAGGTGAAAGATGTGCTGAGAGAAATACTGGTGAATGTTAGGGAAGAAGAAACCCGGGTCGGGTTGATGGAAGATAAGGTTGTGGTGGAGATATATATTGAACGGTCTCTAAATCAGAGGCTGGTAGGTAATATTTACAAAGGCAAGGTTGAAAATGTACTCCCCGGGATGCAGGCTGCTTTTGTCGATATCGGCCTGGAAAAAAACGCTTTCCTTTTTGTAGAGGACGTTCTCCCGCCGAGAAGCACATTTGACGAGGACAGTACGGCAGGGGTAACCACAAATATCATGGATGTCCTCAAAGAAGGGCAGGAGGTCCTTGTACAGATTGCTAAGGAGCCCATCGGCAGTAAGGGAGCACGGGTAACCACCCATATTACCCTGCCTGGCCGTTACCTTGTACTGATGCCGACTGTAGATTATATAGGTGTTTCCAGGCGTATTGAGGACGAATCTGAACGTGACCGCCTAAAGGAAGTTGCTGAAAGAGTAAAACCGGCAAACATGGGTTTGATTATCAGGACGATTGCTGAAGGGCTGTCAGAGGAAGAATTCCAGCAGGATGCGTCACTGCTGACCAGGCTTTGGAAAAAGATACAGAACAGGGCGTTTCACGGCCCTGTACCTAACCTGGTTCATAAAGACCTGGAGCTTGTGCAGAGAATTCTAAGGGACTTATTCACAGAGGATATTGACAACCTGATTATCGATTCGCGATATGAGTATGAAAAGGTCCTCGAACTTATGGAACTGACCTCACCGGATCTAAAAAGCAGGGTAGCCCTGTATGAACAGGATAACCTGTTTGAAAAATACGGGGTGGATGAAGAAATTGAGAAAATTCTTAAGCCGAGGGTATGGCTTAAGTGTGGTGGTTATCTTGTCATTGACCAGACAGAAGCCCTCACGGCAATTGACGTTAATACAGGAAAATATGTCGGCAGCACAAACCTTGCCGATACGGTTTTGAAAACCAACTTGGAAGCAAGCATCGAGATTGCCAGGCAGCTGCGCCTCCGGAATATCGGGGGGATCATCATCATCGATTTTATCGATATGCCTAACCATACTCATCAAAACCAGATTTTACACCAGTTGGAAGAGGAGACAAAAAAAGATAAAACCAAGACTAATATCCTGGGCCTTACGCAGTTAGGCCTGGTAGAGGTGACGAGGAAAAAAGTGCGCCAGGGTTTGGAAAATGTCCTGCTTAAGGCCTGCCCGTACTGTGAAGGAAGGGGTAAGGTACTCTCTGAGGAAACAATAAGTATCAGGGCCAAGAATGAAATCTTGAAACTGGCCCTGCATACCAGCGCTGAGGCAATTTTGGTGGAGGTACACCCTTCGGTGGCTTCCCTGTTAATTGGGAGCGGGGGCGCCAACCTCCGTGAAATGGAGTCCAGGACACGCAAACATATCCTTATCAGAGGGTGTGAACATTACCACCAGGAGGTTATTAATATCCGGGCCCTCCATTCCCAGTCTGAGATTGACGCTATTGGAGTCCCGGTAAGGCCTGGTCAAATTATGGAAGTAAAAGTGGATGAACCCCATGCTACTAACGTTTATGATGGTATCGGCAGGGTCAACGGTTTTATCGTCGATATTGAGGGGGCCAGCGCCCTTATCGGGGATACCGTCCCGGTGGAGATAACTAAAGTCTATCGGACATACTGTAAAGCCAAAATGGTTGATGTGGGGAAATAAAGTAATGGAGGCTGTCTCAAAAGAGGCGGCCTCTTTCATATTGGAGGTTGGAGGTTAGAAGTTAGAGGTTGGATTAAGATGGAATTCGCTTTTGGCGAATTCCCACAGATTGATCTAACCTCCAAACTTCCAACCTCTAATTTCTAGTGTGGGGCCGGAGGGGCCGGTGTATTCCTCCGGGCGGAATGTCTGAGCAGGAGGGGTTGGGTATTTTAACGGGTTTCCCGCTCGTCGTCTGGCAATCTAAGCCGCCACCGGCAGGCCGCAATGCAATGTCCCAGAACTTGATGGCTCAGATTGCATTCCTAATAAGATGGCCGCCTCCCGTTTCAAAATCATAAACTTACCGGCGGCCTTCGCCATCTTCAAACATGCTGGGACCCCTTGCCTTGCGGCCTGCCGGTGGCAGCAAGATTGCCAACGACGCCAGCGCAAGGGAAACCCTTATAAAATACCCAACCCCTCCAAGGCTCGT
>PGZN01000013.1 GCA_002840165.1 Firmicutes bacterium HGW-Firmicutes-8 | reverse complement strand
GACCGGCACGCAAATAGCCTGCCCGATCATAAGGGCATTGGGGTTAACGCCGGGGTTAGCCTGCAGTAATACAGCGACAGTAGTATTAAACCTTATGGCAAGTGAGTAGAAGGTATCTCCCGCCCTGATTATATAAGTTGTAAACCCGGTAGGGCATGGAGGAAGGATCGACATGATAATCACACCTTTCAGTTTTATGGATTTCGACTCTCTAAAAACACTTTTTCGTATTCATGAACGTATAAACATTATCCAGCACTTCCCCGAACCTCTGGAAGTGCACCACTTCCCGTTCCCGCAGGAACTTGATGGTTTCATTCACACAGGGGTCATCACTCAAGGTCAGGATGTGTTCATATGTAGCCCTGGCCTTCTGCTCGGCAGCCATATCTTCTACCAGGTTGGCGACCGGGTCGCCTTTGGTGGCAAAGTAAGCGGCGGTAAATGGAACCCCCCCGGCGCTCTGCAAATATACGTCTTTGCCGTGATTGACATAATAGTCTTCCAATCCGGCTTTTTTAATCTGGTCAATAGAAGCGTCTTTGATCAGCTTGTAAAACAGAGTGGCGATAATCTCCCAATGGGCCAGTTCTTCGGTCCCGATATCTGTCAGCACCCCTTTGGCCATGCCGGTAGGCATCATATATCTCTGGGTCAGGTAACGATTGGCTGCACCGGCTTCACCGTCCGCCCCGCCGTATTGCTCCAGCACTATCTTTGCCAGCCTTGGGTTAGGGCAGCTTACGCGGACAGGGTATTCAAGTTTCTTTTCATATATCCACATATGGTATTATGCCTCCTTAAAATTCAACTTCCCAGGGCCATGGTTCATCAATCCACATCCAGGGAAACTGGCTGGGGGTAGAGCCAAAAGCCGCCAGGGGACCGTAGCACTGCTCATAAGCGCGCTTAAGTATATCCAGTTGGTGGGTAACACAGTTGTATTCCGCCAGGGCCTTCATGTCACAGGGATGAGTATCCAGGTAAAGGTTGAGGTCGACGGCGGTAAACTCGTAGCTCATAATTTCTTTGAGCATTTTCGCCTGTTGAGACATTTTCTTATTCATAATTACCTCCTGCTTTAATACCACTCTGGGGCATTTGGATTGGGCATATACGGCCTTACCAGTTCCGGGAAAATTGTACCGTGAAAAAGACCGATTGGCGGGTCAAATATCATCCCGATCATCTGGTAGGGAGTCCAGGCTTCGCTCAGCCTGGCCTGTGGGAAGCACGCCCCTGTAGGCTCCATAAAATCAATTTCTTTTCTTGGGTTAAACATATCAGAACCCCCTCTAACGGATTAAGTATTCCTATAGTCAGGATATGCGGTTAACACCCTAAGTGTTATCAGAAATACGATATGTTAACTGGAAGGCATAAAAAAAGCAGGTGATTTTACACCTGCTTACCGCAGAAACCATCATGAGTAGTCCTATTCTCCTGAAAACCTGACAACTGACAACTGTCAACTATCAGTAATTGAATCTATAAAATATTTTCCAAATTAAGGGCCTCTTTTTCAGGAATGTGTTTGAAGAGCAGCTTGAGTTCGGCCGACTCGGGCATAAACCCCGTAAGGTTTTTCGTCTCAATAAACTTTTCTATTCTTGACATTGTTATATTTATGTTATCCAACTCCTGATGGTCGATGAGCCTGGCCCATATGCCACTTGTGCGTTCCCAGGATAAATCCAGTTCTCCGAATTTTTTTTCGGCCTGCTGCCAGTCCTTGGCTTGGACACTCTTTTCCACGCTTTCGACGTCAGTCAGCAGGGTGTTGGCGGTATTGCTAAGATAGTAAAAGGAAAAGGCGGCGAAACCAACCAAGACCATAAAAATAATTAATGCAGCTATTACTATTTTCACCTTTTAAGTCCCTCCAAGTTTAACTTTTCCTTTGACAGTACAGCTTTCCGTCTGTATCAAGGTTAGCGAATAATACCTGATCAGGGCTGTCAACACCCAGGTTTTTCAGCTGCAGCTTAAGCCAAGGGATATCGAGGTTCATTTTTTTGAGGTTGTGGTGGATTATGTGGCCGTCCATAATTACTGTCAGGGGCAGCCCTTCATATTTAGACGGAACATTAATATCCTCCGGTATCACAGGCCGTTTCTGGGATTTTGGAATTACACTCAGCTGACCGCTTGTTTCCAGGATGGCGAATTCTACATCTGAAATATTTCGGATGTTTTTGGCCCTCAATTGTTCCATCAGGTCACTGAGATTATATCTCAACCTTTCCAGTTCAGGTTCCATTATCTTCCCGTTTTCAATCAGTACACTAGGTCTGCCGCAGATTACGGCCCGGGCCCGGTCACTTTTAAGAGAAATATAAGATAAGGCAACCTGGGCCACCAGCAGTGTAAGGATTGGGGTTATGCCGTTGATTAATGGAATACCTGTATTTTGCATCGGTATAGCAGCCAATTCAGACAGCATAATGGTGACTACCAGTTCAAAAGGCTGGAGCTGCCCGATCTGATGTTTCCCCATAACCCGTACGGCTATTACAACAAAACCGTATAATATAAGGGTTCGGACAAGAACGATAAGCATTTTGAACCCCCCTTTACATAAACATTGTAACCAGCAGAAGGCTGTTTTATTAATGTGGAGTACAGAGTTGTAGTTGAACGACGGGAACTGAGAAGGTTATAAAAAATAAAAGAAAACACAGAGTTCACAGAGACTGAGAAAGAGGACACAGAGAGACATCAGTAACCCATAGCGAACATTACTTCCCTAGTATGGTAATTATTAAATTGAATATTTATACAAAACTAAAAAACAGGTACAGTTCATATGAAGATTCTTTTCTACCCAAAACATAGCTCTACTGTATAGAAAAAACCGCGGAGACCGCAGAGAATGCGGAGAGCGCGTAAGCTGGACATAATTTAGTAACTCATGCTATAATTCTGCCAAAAAGAGAGAGGATGATAGTGGTGAGGTCTTATACAGAGTATCTTTTTTTTGACACAGCGAAAAGGAGAGAATATATAAACATCACTTCCCAGGTTAAAAGTGCCCTGGCCAAGTCCGAGATTAAAGAAGGGATGGTCCTGGTTTCGGCTATGCATATTACAGCCGGGGTATATGTAAATGATGCCGAGGAAGGGATTATCCAGGACATCGACAATATGCTTGATGAATTAGCACCGTTTGGTCCAGACTATCTTCACCACCGTACCGGGGAAGACAACGGGGACGCCCACTTAAAAAGCATTCTTGTCCATCACCAGGTGATTCTTCCGGTAACTGACGGAAAGCTCGACCTCGGCCCATGGCAGCAGGTATATTATGCAGAATTTGACGGGAGACGGAGGAAACGGGTAATTATAAAGATTATCGGGGAGTGAGGAGTGGAGAGTGAGGAGTGGTAAGTGCAAAAGGAAAGGTTCGCGCTTCAGGCGCGAACCTACATTTTTTTCTATAATACTAGGCATAGGCGCTCTTCACTCACCACTCACCACTCACCACTAGCTCAGACCGAATTCCTTGGCCAATTCCCTGAATGCCGGGAGGGAGTTGAGGATGATCTGTTTGTTCATACAGTAGGTAATTCTGAAGTAACCCGGCTTCCCAAATCCGGCGCCTGGGACCAGCAGAATATTATATTTTTGAGCTGCCCGGACAAAGGCCACATCATCGGGGATCGGGGATTTTGGGAAGAGGTAAAAAGCCCCGGAGGGCTTGACCATTTGGAAGCCCATTGCGCTAAGGTTATCATAAAAAATATCTCGTTTTTCCTGGTATTCAGCGATATTAACACTTTCCCTCTGCAGATGGGTTACGAGCCGCTGCATCAGGGCAGGGGCATTTACAAAACCGAGGGTCCGGTTGGCGAAAGTCATGCCATCCATAATCAACGAAAGGTCCTTTACCTTCGGGCTGACTGCCAAATAGCCGATACGCTCACCGGGCAGGGCCAGGTCTTTACTGTGGGAAGTTACGACGATACTGTTGTCGATTGATTTAAAAATACTTGGCGCCGTAATACCGTCATAGCTGATTTTAGCATAGGGCTCATCAGAGATTACATAGATTTCCGAGCTAAATTCGGCTTCCTTTTTCTTCAGCAGGATACCCAGCCGGTCAAGGGAACCGGCGTCATATATTACCCCGGTCGGGTTGTTCGGGGTGTTGACGATAATGGCTTTAGTCTTAGGGCCGACAGCTGATTCAATTGCCTCCAGGTCGAGTTGGAAATCGTCTTTGGTGGGCGCTTCTTTAAATACACCCCCGTGGTTGTCTATGTAAAACTTGTATTCTACGAAAAACGGAGACAGGATAATAACTTCATCACCCGGGTCGAGCAGGGTCTTCAGCACAACGTTTAATGCGCCGCCGGCGCCGACAGTCATTACAATGTTATCTTCATTAAAGGCCAGCCCCGATTCTTCGCCCAGTACCTGGGCAATCGCCCGGCGTGTATCGGGATAACCGGCATTGTTCATATACCTGTGCATCCCGGGAATCGGGTTTTCAGCAAGTTTTTTCAATTCGGCTTTAAAAGCCGCAGGTGGTTCAACATCCGGATTGCCAAGAGTGAAATCAAAAACCTTGTCCGCACCGTGTATTTTTCTCAGTTTTTCTCCTTCTTCAAACATAGCCCGGATCCATGAAGCCCTCTTGAGGTTTTCTTCAACTTTTTTAGCGATCGGCAAACTAAACACTCCTTTACAAATAGTTGCTAGTTGCTAGTTGGTCGGTGGCGAATGATCTGGTGACAGTCCTGGTAGTAAGCAATAGCTATCAGCTAAAATAATATCTTGGATATCCTATATTATAGCACAGCAGGTAGATTTATCACAATTGCCCAGCAGGATATATCTGGTTTTTAGCGAATTATATTTTATTTTCATTCACTAGCTGCTAATACTAGCCAATAGTATTTGATAGATGGTGTTTTCACTAAGAACTAGCAACTAGCAACTAGCAACTAGCAACTATTAAAGGAGGTATATACAAGAATGGATGGAGTAGAAAGGGCAGTACGGAGAATTTCTTCTAATGACAGGTTTGCCAGGATGGCAGGTGTGGAAATTATTGAAGTTAGACCGGGATATGCGAAGGTTACGATGAAGGTCGAGGACAAACACTTGAACTCGGTTGACATTACTCATGGAGGCGCAATATTTACGGCAGCCGATACGGCTTTTGCGCTTGCTTCTAATGCGCATGGCACGGTGGCTCTGGCTTTAAATATGAGTATAAACTTTCTGAAAGCTACAGGAGCAGGTAGTACCCTTACGGCTGCAGCTGTCGAGGATAATTTGACAAACCGCACCGGTTTATACCGGATTACAGTTAATGACGAAACAGGTGATTTGGTCTCTGTAGCAGAAGGGCTGGTTTATCGGAAAAAAGACAAAATATAAATCGCTAGCCACTCCCCGCTCTTCACTAGAATAAAACTACCTTCGCTGTAGAAGAATACCGGTAGTAATACTATCATCTATTAAAAAAGGGGTGGGAAGATGTTTACAGGATTAGTATGGGTTGAATTCTTTTTTATGTTTGTGGTTATGATGTTGATAGCCGTTCCGCGGACTAAAATTATACAGTTTCTGCCGGTGGGCGCTATCGGCGGTTTTGGCCTGTCTCTGCTGCTCAACGCGCTTCTTGTTACTGTTCTGGGCTGGTGGAGATTCAATTTTGCCAACATTTTTTCCCTGGCCGGTATCCCGATATTCATTACTTTGGCCTGGACCCCGGTGGTAATAATTTATGCCTATTACTTAGACTTCGTCAAAGGCTTTAACAGGGTTATCAGCTACATGCTGGGCTTTACCTTGGCGACGGGGTTGTATGTCCACTGGCTCGCCGCCGGAGGTTTTATAACATATATAAGGTGGAACAGTCTTTATACGTTTGTCCTGGCCTTTATCTTGTATTCCCCGGTAACTTATTACCTGCTTAAAACCCGTAATCTTTTGCCCACCCCAGAATCCGACTAAGAAGAAAAAGGCCCGGAAAATGAACCTGGGTTTTGAAGGAAATGGTGCACCGGTGTTGAATATTCAATTCATGGCGCAACACCGGGAGGTAGATGTTTTGCTAAAAAAAGTGGGACTGGTCGTAGGAGTTATTATTGCAGGATTAGTGACAGGCTATTTTTCAAGCTCAATCCGCAACTTTATTTTTAACCCGGGTAATGCCAAGCCCGGGATTGTCTCTGCACAGAAAACGGCTGAAGATGGCACTGATGCAGCCGCACTGGATTTCATATCTAAAGAAGATGCCATCGGCGCGGTTAAGAATTTACCTGCAGTCAGTCGGCTCGTGAGAGTCTCCGAGCTGGATGGGACACAACTGGTCTTTGCTGCCGACCAGGAACCGACAGATGAATATCCCGTATGGTTGGTAGAGGTCAAAGAAAGCCGCCCAGATAAGTTTCCTGAAACGATATATTATCAGGTTGACGCTGTATCAGGAGGGGTTTTGGACTTCCGCGAAGATGAACTGCAGATATCCGGATTAGGTTTGGGGATGACGAGAAAGGAAGTCGAATTAAAACAGGGCAAGCCTCCGAAAAGTAAAAAGTTGTTTGACAAAACCCTCAAACAGAATGTCAGGGTATATAGTTATCCCGGGCTGGAAGTGGTCTTCGGCAGTAAAGGTTCCGTTATTAAGATAACAGCATCCCAGCCCGACTGTGCCGGACCTAAAGGAGTTAAGACCGGGGATATCAAAAAGGATGTTATAAGAACCCTGGGCAAAGCCGGGACAGCCCAGAGCGACCGGTTAGCATACAGCTTTGGGGAAGATAAAAACCTGCTTTTTGTGGTGAAGTTTAGTAATGACAATAAGGTATCTGAAATATCTATCGAAAAAACTGCTGTGGGCAGTGAAAATAAATAATAGCGGCATTGCCAAGCCGCAGTGAAGGTGGTCCGGTTGCCAGATAAATGGGTTCTGGGAATTGTCCAAAATAAGGTCATAAATAATAAAAAGGTCAATATCGATAAAGCCAGGGAAATGATTGGGCAGGCTGCCGGTCGGGGGGCTGTTGTTGCGGTATTGCCGGAAATGTTCAACAGTCCTTACAGCAGTGAGCTTTTCCCCGGTTATGCCGAACAATACCCTGATGGGGAAACTATTACCATGCTTTCCGAAACGGCGAAGGCTAAAAAAATATATGTATTTGGCGGGTCAATTCCTGAAAAAGATGGGGATCTTATATATAACACGTGTTTTGTCTTCGGACCGGACGGCCGGCTCCTGGCCAGGCACCGCAAAGCCCACCTCTTTGATGTTGAGCTTACGGCCGGGCTGACCTTTAAGGAATCAGATACCCTTGGCCGGGGTGACAGTATCACAGTAGTTGATACCTCTTTTGGCAGGATAGGGGTCGGCATATGTTATGACATCCGGTTTCCCGAAATGGCCAGGGCTGCGGCCCTGCGCGGGGCAGTTCTGTATGTTGTGCCGGCGGCCTTTAATATGATTACAGGCCCGGCCCACTGGGAGCTGACTATAAGGATGCGGGCTGTAGATAACCAGCTTTATGTGGCCGGGGCAGCTCCGGCCAGGGATCCCGGGACCTCATATGTGGCTTACGGCCATTCCATGGTGGCCGACCCGTGGGGTAAAGTAGTGCAGTCCCTGGACGAAAAAGAGGGAGTCATGATAGTTGAAATAGATTTGGCGGAGTTGGAAAAGATCAGGAACGAACTGCCTCTTCTGAAGCACCGCCGGACAGACCTGTATGAGCTAAAAGAACTCTAAGGCCGCCGCATACCAGGTTATTCCGCTCATAATTAGACTTGAACGTGATAACAATAAAAGCATGAAATACCGTTTTTTAATTTATGGGCTGCTGGGTTGGACAATGGAAATATTTTGGACCGGGTTGGGTTCCCTGCTGCGGGGAGATTTCAGGCTCCAGGGGTTTAGCTACCTCTGGATGTTCCCAATTTACGGACTGGCGGTTTTTTTGGAACCTGTGCATGACCATATCAGAAACCTGACCTGGGTTATCCGCGGGTCTATCTGGACGACCGTAATATTTGGTATTGAACTCATCACCGGTCTCGCTATAGAACTTACTGTGGGGAAGGTTCCATGGGATTATACGGGTTCTTCATATTATTCGATTGCCGGCTTAATTAGACTTGATTACGCCCCCGTATGGTTTGTGGTCGGGCTTCTGTTCGAAAAGGTTGATGATTTTATGCGGACAAAAATTCATTTGTGACGAACTAACAGCAGGCCCAGCCTGCTGTATTTTTAAGGAAACTCCGTAGAATAACATGTACAGCCGGGTTTGGTAGAAAAAATAGCAGGAAAATCTTGCTTTTTGGGGAATATTTGTCTAGAATAGGTAGGAGACAAATGCAATTACAAAAGACCAAATAACTTTTCCGAGGGGTAAAATGAAACGACTGGATACCACTGTTATCGAAAACAACAAAGTGCTCGTTATCATCCCCGCTTATAATGAAGAACTCAGCCTGCCCGGTGTGATTGCCGGGATCCGCAAATTTGCCGTGCTTGATGTGGTTGTCATCAATGATGGTTCTAAGGACGAAACATCAAAGGTGGCCAGAGCTGCCGGAGCCAAGGTGATTGACCTGCCTTTTAACCTGGGTATCGGCGGGGCGGTCCAGACAGGCTACCTGTTTGCTTTTAAGAGCGGGTATGATGTAGCAGTCCAGGTCGATGCTGACGGTCAGCATAACCCGGAAGACCTTCTGCATATTATCGAACCGGTTTTGCGGGGAGAGGCTGACATGGTTGTTGGGTCGCGTTTTGTTGAGTCAACAGGTTACAAAACCCCCCTCGTCCGCAAAATGGGGATGTTAATCTTTTCGTTAGTGGTATCTTTAATCAATGGACAATCATTGAAAGATACCACCAGTGGTTATCGCGCCGTTAGTAAACGGGTGATTGAGTTTTTTGTTGACAATTATCCTACGGATTACCCTGAAGTGGAAGCGCTGGTTTTGCTGAAGAAGAACGGGTTCACGATTAAAGAGGTCCCGGTGACGATGGCAGCCAGGGAGCATGGGCAGTCCTCAATCACACCCCTGAAGTCTGTCTACTACATGATTAAGGTTTTACTGGCAATTTTTATGAATATTCTCAGGGCCAACAAAAAGGAGGCGTAAGAGATGAAGATAGACATTTTCTTTTTTGCCGCCCTTTTCAGTTTGGGTTTCCTGATTGTCGTCCTGGAATTTGTGCGCACGAAAAAGCTGAAAGAGCAGTATTCCCTGCTGTGGCTGTTGATCGGGGCAGTCATGATAATTCTCTCATTGTGGCGGAACCTGCTCAATTTGGTGGCCCACTGGCTGGGAATTTTCTACGCGCCTTCCCTGTTGTTCATGTTGGGCATCCTTTTTTCATTTGCCCTTATCCTGCACTACTCGGTGATTATATCCAAACTGCACACCCAGAATGTAAGAATGGCCCAGGAAATAGGGATTCTTAATAAAAAGATAGAGGACCTTAGTGAAAGAGTCAATGGAGGGGAAACGGTTGAAAACAATACTACTGATACTGTTTAATGTCCTGCTGCTGACATCAGGACAAATCCTCTGGAAAAAGGCTCTTAATGAGGCCGGGGGGATTTCTCTGAACAATATGTTCCACCTTATTTTTTCACCGATGATTTTAGCCGGACTTCTGTTATATGTTGTAGCCACTGCGGTTTGGTTTATCGTGCTGTCCAGGGCCAGTCTCAGTTATGCCTATCCCCTGCAGAGCCTGGCCTATGTACTCGGGGTGCTGGCCGCCTGGCAGATTTTCAAAGACGAAATCCCGCTGACAAGGTGGGTAGGCGTTTTAGTAATCATCATCGGAGTTGTCCTCGTTTCATATAATAAACAAAAGGTCGATATTAAGCCTTCTGAAACGGGTACCCAGCAGTTCAACACAGGTGAAACGAGGCAAGCTGACAAGGGGTGATTTTATGGCTAAATTAATTATCCTGACTTTGGTTTTTGTAGGCGGCTGGGTACTCTGGGCCTTTAACCGGAAGCTCAAGCGGACGGTAAACAAGACTGCCGGCAGTATGGATTACAGGGGGTCGAGCTTCAAGTGGGAAACCGGTGATTGTATGTGCGGGACGTCAAGACCTCACTGGAAAGCCCTGGCCATGAACCGCCCTGACAATACCGTATTATTAATTTGTCCCAAATGTATGGGCCTTTGGGAAGAGCACATGAATCTGAACGGAAGCAACTGGCGGTCTGTTGATTTGGAGTATGCCAAGATACATTACGATTATAACGAGGAATATGGGAGGGCGAGAGTTGATACATAAATGGTTTAAGAGAATTATGACTATAATTAACTGTCTGTTTGCCGTCCCGGTGGTACTGGTGCTCATCAGGGAATTGACAAAACCGGGTCCGGTTAAAATCAGCCGGATTTTAGGGACTTTGGCTCTCGTAGCAGTACCTTTATGTGCGACTATCGCCATCACTATTACCGGCTCAGCCGTATTAAGTGAAGATTAAGCTGTCGCCCGTATATTTCTAACTACACATGTGCATGATATGGAAAAACTGCACAAGGAGTGTGGCAGAAATCATGGAAAAAGACAGGGACAAACAGCCTAACCGGTCTTACCTTTACAGGCTCAACGAAGAGTTGAGCGGCCAGGCGGAACTTGACCCCTATTTTATTTCTTCAGCTGTTACCGGTGGTGAAACACCAACAATGCAGGCAGAGTACGATGCGCCTGAGAATAATGTTGCAGAGAATGATGATGCAGAGAATGATGATGCAGGGGACAATCAGGTTGACACTCAGTAACGCCGGAGTGACCCAAAGGTAAAAACTTAAGGGTCACTCTTTTCCTTTTAGTAGGGCAGGAGGCATAAAGCAAATTTTACCACAAAGATGTCCAGGCCGCTTTGCGGCACCATCAGAGTATGAAAAACCGAGAACAAAAGAAAACACGGAGGACGCGGAGAAAAGACGGAGGACACAGAGAGAAATCAATAACCCTCAGTGAATCTTTCTTCCTAAGTACGGTAATTATTAAAATAAATATATATACAAAACCAAAAAACAGTCACAGATAGTACAGATTTGTGCTTCAATTCAACTTGACGAAATGTGTGTAAGAGAAGACCGGTTTTGGGGATGACTGAATGGTATAAAGGTTTTATTATTAATTATTTAGTTGAGTATCAGGTTCTCTCAATTGAACGGGAGAGTAAGGGTTGACAGTAACTCTCCGCGCACTCCGGCTCCTTGTGAATCCTGTCGTCTCCGCGTACTCCGCGATTGATTTTGTTTTTCTTTGACCTTCTATCCTAAAATGAAATTGACTATTAGTCAAAACAAAAACACCAAAATAAAGTTAGAAACTAATTTGTATGCGGTACCACTAAGATAGAGGACACAGAGAGACATCAGTAACCCATACTAATTCCTACTTCCCAAGCAAGCTGATAATTTAAATGAAATATATACAAAACAAAAAAACAGTTTCAGGTCATATGAGTATTCTCTTCTACCCAACATAGCGCTACTGTATAGAAAAAACCGCAAAGTAACTTGGACAATATAGATTAGTTGCCGGAGGTTACATCTGTGTAAGTGAGAAAACAGAGGGTGAGAGTATCCGAGTAGTAATGTGTTTTTATATTTAATAATTTCTCAAGGTACAGATTTACTAAATTGAACTGGGGAGTAAGGATTGCTGAGTACTCTCTGTGGTCTCTTCTTTTCAGTGAATCACGATTTCTCTGTACTACTGTTTCGTGAAAGTTTGTTAAATCTAACAGGCACTGCTCAGTGGTCTAAGAGCATAAGGTTCAATGTGGGGTCATAAGATCACAAAGAGTCAGAGATACTACAAACTAAAGATTTTCTAGCACAGTTTTGATTTTTTATTTAGGTTATATGGTTTAAGTATAAAGAATTCTTGGGTAGAACGTTGATGTTGGCTTAATTCCATACTCTTTGTGACCTTTCTTTTTATCCTTAGACCACAGAGAAATGCCCGTTAGCCTTTGTGGTAATGAAAGTGAGACCGGCCTAGGATCATTTTATAATATGTTTTATCCGCGGCTGGTTTTTGGTTTTCAGATATTGATTGCAGCTTTGCTGCGCTAGGACATAATGTAAGATTGCTGTTTTGGCAGGATAATAATAACTCTCAACGAATAATAATTTATTATTGACTCGAATGGCGGTGGTAGCATGTCGTATCAATTGTGCCGGGACATATATATTTATCAGAGTTCTGTCTGGCAGACAAATAGCGCAGTGATTATCAACGAGGCCGCAAATGTAGTGATTGACCCCTGCTATTTTCCGGTGGAGATTCAGGTTATGGCCGATTTTGTCAACCGCCGGAGGAGCTTTAACAAGTATATAATATTTACTCACTCAGATTTTGACCATATCGTCGGATACCAATATTTTAAGGGCGCCAAATTGATCAGCCAGGAGGAAATGGCTTTTTGTGACCGGGAAGCCCAGGTTGCCCAGCTGAAGGAAATAGACCAGACCTATTATATCAAGCGGAAGGTTCCATTTGTTTTCCCGAATATTGACGTGACCTTTGGCCAGGACTACCGGATCCCGTTAAAGAGTGACGAGCTGGCGATGTTCCATGCCCCAGGTCATACAGGGGACAGCGCTTTTATAATCAGTACAGCGAAAAAGGTGATGTTTGCCGGTGACTACCTGTCTGACCTGGAGTTTCCATTTGTCTATTTTAATACAGGCGCGTACCGGAAATCCCTTGACCTGGCCGAAAAACTTGTGCGTGATTTTGCCATTAAGTATTTAGTCCCCGGTCACGGGGACCCTGCTGTGGGGGCTGGGGAAATTACAGCCCGCATCAAGGCTGACCAGGAATATCTTGATGCTCTGCGGGAAAAGGCCCAGGACCTAGTTGTGCAGGGCTTGCAGGAACGGGAAATTATCGAGGTGCTGAAAGGAATAGAATATAAAAACGAAGGTATAAGCGGGGCGATGGTCAGGATGCATGAAGAAAACGTTAAGGCTGTCCTGAAGGAACTGCAGACGTTTTAACCTGAATGGAGGGGTTGGCTGTGCGGGAAAACCGTTTCAAGAAGATACTCGTTTACGTCCTGGCGGCTGTTGTAGGGTTGGGCCTGGCTGTTGTTTTAGGCATATCGCTGAAAGTAGGCTGGAGCCTCACCCATCCGCAAAGGGAGCATGTTGTACTGCCGACCGGGGCAGGTAAGCTTAACCCCAAACAGGTTTCTTTCCCCAGCAGACAAGGGGGGGTGACTCTTCAGGGGTCATTCCTGTCGGCCGGGAACAGTAACCGCACGATTATTTTTGCCCACGGTTACGGCAAAAACCGCCTTCAGGATGATGTCCCTGCCCTCGATATAGCACAGGTTTTAAGGTCCAACGGTTACAATGTCCTGCTCTTTGACTTTAGGGGCAGCGGGGAATCGGGCGGGGATATGAGCACAGTCGGCCAGAATGAGAAAGATGACCTCATCGGTGCCGTAGATTTTATGAAGAAGATGGGCCGTCAGGGTGAACACATAGGGGTAATCGGGTTTTCGATGGGAGCAGTGGCGGGCATCCTCGCAGCCGCAGAGGATACCCGCATCGAGGCATTAGCTGCTGATGCCCCTTTTGCTGATTTGGTGAAATATCTAAGAGTTAATCTGCCTGTTTGGTCTGACCTGCCGTCTTTTCCTTTTACCCCTCTAATTCTTACTATTATGCCCCCGGTTTTAGACCTTGATCCTCATAAGGTTAGCCCAGTGAGCGTTGTCCGTAAAATAAGGGCTCCGGTGCTCTTTATCCATGGAGGCAGTGACACGGCTGTTCCCGTTTCTAACAGCGAGGAGTTATACAGGACTGCGCTTGGTGGGAAAAAACTATGGGTAGTCCCCGGCGCCGAACACGTGGGCTCTTATAAGAAACGACCACAGGAATATATCAGCCGCATTTTGGAGTTGTTCAAACAGGTGAAATAGATGATAGGTGTTATTACAATGACAGCCAAAATGGAAGGTAATTGGCCGCAGAAAGAAGTTTTTTGAGGCCCAGGCTGTCGTATCAGATACTGAGGGAAACATCCTGGCCGAGGCCAGTGGGCTCTTCGTAGAGATGGACCGGACCTTCGGCGTCCCCGGTAAATAAGAACGGGATATGGGCTGCCCGGGTATTTGGCAGCCCATATCCCGTTCTTAGCTGGGTATTGGCTATAATGATATGGATTCTGTTAGAAAATATTTTTCTGAAAGAGGTCAGGGTTTCCGGTACCCAGGCAGCCGAATAGTATATCCCGGGGGGATGTATGATGAATAATGCCGGGGTCCGTAAGAAAAAGGCAAATGCCGTGTTTGAGGGGGGAGGGGTTAAAGGTATCGGGATCGCCGGGGCCTTGACGGTCGCCGGGCAGTACTATGATTGGGTCTATGTTGCCGGCACTTCCGCCGGGGCATTGATAGCCTCAATGGTCGCCGCGGGTTACACCTCCGGTCAAATAAGGGATAAAGTCTTTGATTTAGATTACAGACGTTTCCAGGATATTGATTCATTAGGTGAAATACCTGTGATTGGCCCATTTTTAAGCCTTGAATTTGGACTGGGGATTTTTAAGGGAAATTACCTTGAGGAATGGATCAGGGAAACCCTGAAAGAAAAAGGGGTCCAGCGGTTTGGTGACCTGGTAGTGACTGAAAACGCCAAAAGCCCCCAGGGCCGTTACCGGCTTAGAGTAGTGGCTTCTGATATATCTTCCGGTGAAATGCTGATTCTGCCCCAGGATATAGCGCGGTACGGTTTTGACCCGGATTATCTGGAAGTAGCCAAAGCAATAAGAATGAGTATGAGCATCCCATACTTTTTCCAGCCGGTTACTATAAAATATGTTGGGAAAGACGGAAAACAGTCCTCCAGTCACATTGTTGACGGTGGAGTGCTGAGTAATTTTCCGGTCTGGCTTTTTGACCGGGATACATGTTCAAAGGGGCTGCCTACTCTTGGGTTTCGACTGACAGGACCTAATGCGGGGAGGCCGAACGAAATCAGGGGTCCGCTGTCGATGCTGAAGGCTCTGTTTGATACGATGATGGAGGCTCATGATAACCACTATATTGAAGATAAAAACTTCGACCGGACTATTTCCATCCCCACCCTGGGTGTAAGGACAACAGATTTTGGGATTACCGCGGCCAAGGCCCGGGAGCTTTTTCAGTCCGGGGTGAGCTCCGCCGAGCTGTTCTTTAAAGGCTGGGATTACCAGCGCTACCTGATTAAACATGTCGGGGGACGGATAGTTTGACTGGACTTGTCATATATATTGAGCATATAATTAAAGAGGAATATTGATTTTTCACCTGCCTCAGGGATACCAATCTATAGATATACCTTGATGTCCTAGCCCAGGTGGGTTTAGCCAACGGGCCGACCATTTCCCAACCCAACTGAGTGGCAAGGACTTAGCTTTTGTGGTAACTGGTGACAAGCTGGCTAAACGCAGGAACCTGACAACACACTGGTGGAAGGGACAAAAGTAAAGAAAGCGAGTTGATTATTGATGGCAGGTAATTGGGATATCCGCAGAATCTATTTGTATCTGGTCAGTTTCGCTACCTTAATGATGATGATTTTTGGGACTGTAACGGTTTTGCAGAGGGGTGTCAATTTGGTTATGCCCAACCCGGATGTGTATTACACCCCGGTAAAAATAGCTCCCCCGGAAGGGGAAAAGGTTATCCAGTCTGAGGAGGAGATAAAGAAACAGAATGAACAGGAAAAAGAACGCCAGCGTTTGTATGCTATAAGGGATATGATCAATAGTCTGATTTTAGTAGGAGTAGCCCTGCCTGTATACCTGTATCACTGGAGAAAGATTCAGAGGGCAGAGGCGTAAATGGTGAACCAACCTTTTTCGAAAGGAGTTTTGGCATGGGTTTTTTTAGACAGTTCAAAGATAGTTTTACCAATTTTGACTCTTATCGCGGTTTTGCTTTCCAAAGAGGGGGAAACACCTTCAAGTATTTTTTCCTCCTGTTTACCCTGATTTTTCTAATCAGCGGTATTAAGCTCTTTTTTGATTTTAATTCCGGTCAGGGCGAAATTGTTACGCTGATTAAGGAAAAAATCCCCGATTTCAGGCTGGAAAACGGTCAACTGACAGTAGTGGGCGACCAGCCTATTCTCCTGGACGGGGGCAACAACACCATCTTTGCTGTTGACACCACAGGCGAGATTGACCAGACCGTATTGGATAAGTATGACGAAGGAATTTTTATCTCCAAAGACGGGGCTGTCCTCAAACAAATCGGGCGGCCGGTCCAAAGCATTCCGTTTTCCAGCTTCCGGGATACGAAATTTGATAAACAGAAACTCCTCGGTTTACTGCCGATGTTCAAATGGGTCCTTATTATCGGCGGCTTTTTCGCATATGGTTTCAAGATGGCCTGGGTGTTAATCACGACACTCATCCTGGGATTAATCGGCCTTATCGTTAATTCAACGATGAAGGGCAGGCTGCAGTTCAGCAACACCTGGAATGCTGCGGTCTATGCCTTCACCCTGCCCTGGCTGCTGGAACTGGCGGTTGACATGTTTTTCCCGGCAATCCCGATATTCTGGCCAATCAAGTGGGGTGTGGCTACGTTTTTCCTTTACAAAGGAATTCAGGCAGCTGTCAAAATCGATACCCCGGAAGAGCCGCAGCTGCCGCCTCCTAATAGTAATATAGTCATTTAGACAGGCATAAACCCCAATAACGAGGGAAACGACCTTTAGGAGGCCACATGAGATTAGTAAGGTTTTATTATAAATTTGCCGTAGGGATAGCTGTATTGGAGATAACCGATGGGGTCTTATTGTTAATAGACAAAGGCCTGATGAATTGGTTTAATATAATAGTATCATTAATTGAATTGAGCTGGCTTCCCATATGTACCATCGCGGCTTATATATTTATGAAAAATAAAATAAGTTTCATATCTCCGCTTTCCTTTGTTCTCTACTTTTCAACCGGCTCGATTATTGCTACTGCGATGGTAGCCCCGGGAGAGACGGGTGCTCCAACTATCTTCCCGTTGTGGCTCGGTATCGTCGGGGCAGCCTTTGGAATTTACTACCTGTTGATAAATGATTATATGAACAGAAGCCTTTCCCAGAATCCGCCCTCGTAAAAAAAGTTAATGCCGGTAATGATCAATCATAACCGGCTGGCCTTTTGTCCTGGCATCTTCTGCCGCAAAAGCCATGTAGTGAGCCTCCAGGGCGTTGTCAACTTCAGCCTCGGCTTCTTCAGGAGGGATTTCCCCCTTCATCTTTTTTACAAAAAAGTCCATCAGGCCAAAGTCTCCACCGCCATGCCCTCCCATTGACAAACCGGCCCGGTATACAATTTTCGTTTTCGAGTAGCGAAAATCGGTGATCGAAATTTGTTCACCATTATAACGGAAATAACCGCGAATAGAACCCCGCGTCCCGAATATTCTCAGTTCCCTTCCCTCCAAATCGGAGAAACCGTGCAGGGTAAGGGTCCCGGTGGCGCCGCTGGGGAAGGTGTAGGTTGTAATCTGGTGGTCTAAGACATCATTACCACACTTAAATATGCATTTCCCAAATGGCCCTTCCCGAAGGGCTTTCATTTTGCCTTCCAACGACAAATTAGTGGTAATAACGGTGGCCGGAAACTGATTCCAATTGAGCAGTCCCTGCAGGCGTTTTTCGAAAAGGCTCAGGAATTCAAGGGTTTTCCTGTGGTTCAGGGCAAAATGCGATAACAGCCTGATAATCCTGGCCGGAGCATGCAGCCCGATCCGCAGTAAAGGTTCAGCAGTAACATATAAACGGGGTGCATACCAAGGGCATGTTTCTGACTCCGGGCACCCGTCTGTACATCTGTCCGGTGCGCTGACAGGGGCATTTTCCTGCCTGTAATAAGAAAGTTCTCCTGTAGAATAAACTGATAACGGTTTCTCGTCTAAGACCCAATACATCAGGTCCAGGTCATGACAGGACTTCGCCAAAATCAGGGGAGAAGAGGACTCCTCGTTCTTGTAAGGACCTCTGACATAAGAATGGCCGAAGTGCCAGTAGGATACGTTTTCCGAATGGTCATAGTGCATCACCCGGCCGATTTCACCGGAACGGACCAGTGACCTAATCTTTTGCCAGAACTCCGTAAACCGCAGCACGTGGCATACGTGCACAGTCCGGTCGGCTTCCCCCGCCATTCGGGATATTTGCTGGCACTCTTCAAGATTTGGTGAAATAGGTTTTTCCAGGACCAGGTGATAGCCAGCTTTTAAAGCCGCCGCCGCCGGTGCGTAATGTTTGTTATCCTGTGTACAGATAAACGCCGCATCGGCCAGTTGTCCCTTTGCTATACTCAGAAGCGGCTCCCAGGACTCAAAAGCCAAACTCTCAGGAATCCTGTGGGCCTGCTGGAATAAGCCGCGGCGGGCAGTGTCAGGCTCGGCGACAGCAATAAACTTTAATTTTTCGGGGTTTTTCTCAGCATAGCGCCCATATACTTCCCGGCCGCGGAAACCCGCCCCAATCATAACAGCAGTTACCGGTGAGTTTTTAGATAAAATCATGTAAATAACTCCCTAATGATAAGCTTTGAAGAAAACAAATTTTAGCCACGGATAACACGGATGCACACGGATTTGGACCGATTAACACGGATTCTTAAGTAGAACCCTTAAATAATCATTAAATATAAAAACATGTTTACCCTACAGTCATCCCAACCCCCGGTTTTCTCACCCACATAAATGTGACCTTCAGTAATTAGGGAATTACTTTTTTAAATTGGCCGCGGATGACGCGGATAACGCGGATAAAAAAATTGGATGCCGAGAATTTAGGAGCAAAAACAAATAATTTATTAAAACAAAAAACAGTCTCCGCAGCCTTTTTCAAATGTGACGCGAATCGGCGGTATGGACATCTTTGTGTTAAGTATGCCTAAAAAACTAAATTTTAGACTGTTCTCTTCTCCGCGTGCTCCGTTATCTCCGCGAACTCCGCGGTTTTAAAAATTTGTAGTAAAGGAAGGAAGAATGTCATATGATAGAGAATCTATGTTGGTATGTTTTTATGATGTTTTAGGGAGGTAGTCAGCATAAGCGAGTCATTTAAATCTTTTATCGATGAAATTACGAAGGCAGGTGATTTGGATGTGAAATGGGAAATCTGTCAAACATTCAAGGATAACCTGTGGGTGATTAAGGTTGATGAAATTGAAGAGCCATGTGATGAAGGAGGATACTGTTATGTTGACCTGCCCGAATACGGTGGTGTCAAGCTGGTTATTCCGCATGAAATACCGGTGTGCCCCCAGCAATACGTCGTACGGCCCCCGCGGGACAAAGAATTTATAATGAAGGCCGATTTGTACGCTGTAAGGGTCTGGTGGATTTAACAGTCAACGGCTGTAACACTGGTCGCTGGCCGCTGATAAAGGAAGGTGTTAATAATTGAATCTGATTGATGAAAACGAGCTGTCGGAACTGATCAAAGGGCTTTTATCCGAAGCTTCTGCTGTTATTGCCCCAGGGGAGGTACGTTTAAGTTTACATGATAACCTTACCTTTAACGTAGATGTTCAGACAGTAGTCGAGAGTAATGGGGATTACACTATTTACATCAAGCCTGAGACGATACATAACGAATATAAGATTTCCCATGAAATCCTGCATATAATTGTCAGACGGTTAGTCCCCAATTTTGTAAGGGTTCTTGAACCAAATATCGTTGGGATGATTGGCTCGGAACTCCAGGGTTATCTGGAACACGTCTGGATACTTGCTGAACAAAAAAGAAGGGGCTTGGTCATAGACGAACTGGGGCTTTATCCCGATATTGAAGAAACTATTGGAAGTGATGAAAAAGGACTGGAAACTAATTTCAACCGGATCATGATTTTAAATACTATCCTGCATATACATCCACTTGTTTTCGAAAAGCATAAAGATTTTTTTTCTAAAAATAATCCGAAATCCCTGGAAATAGCCCAAAAAATCATGTCACATTACCCCAAACAGGAACTATATTCGAATTACGAAGCCAGAAAAGCCACCGTCTCTGCCATCAAGGAATGGAACAGTGTTTTTAGGGACAATGGCCTGAAACATGTTAATCTTAACATACTGCTCAGTGTCGTCCCGGTTTTTTCAGCAGCCCAGTTAAAAAGAACAGCCGGTGTAATCCTCGGGATGGTCCCCAATGCCATTGTGAATCACGAGAAGCGTACAGCCAGCCATGTGCTGCTTACATTGAGTGACGGACAATGTTGTGTGGTCTTTTCGATGGACGAAAACGGGCTGAAGGCCCTGGAAAATTACCTGCAAAAAATGACGTTGGAAGAGTTCCTGCAAATGGCGAGGATGCCTTATTTATTAAGATGAATAAGTCAAGTGAAAAGCCCCAATGGGCTTTTTCTCTTGTTCTCATTGTGCGCCACTAACCTCAAAAACCGGCAGAGCCTTGGGTTTCACCCGCCCAAGCGACGTCCGTCTCTGGGCGGCTCCGCCATCCGCTACCGGCTGCGCAAAAAAAATTTCCTATCTTATAGGCAGTTTCCGGGAAGGAAAATTTTTTTGCTCCGGGGGTTGACCTGTCCTGTCCTGCCCGGCCCGATCCGCTTGCGGCGCAGCCGACGAACTCAAGGGATTAGCAAACGGCCTGGCTGATCGTCGGCTGCATTCTATTGTACCGGTCCGGACTGGCCAGGAAGCTACAATGATACTGCCTCGGAATCTCAGGGATTAGCAGGGCTTATACAATAAAATGGATTTTATGGTATAATTTAGATGGGATAAACGAAAAAAGGTCGTTTAGGCGAAAATGGAACCTCTGAATAAATAAGGGTTGAATATAATGGATGATTATTACAAAGTACTGGGTGTCAAACAGTTTGCCACCCCAGAAGAGGTCAAAAAAGCATATAGATTATTAGCAAAAAGATGGCATCCCGACTGTAATCAGGGCAATGTTAATTCAGCTGAAGTTTTTAAAAGAATTAACGAAGCATACTATGTTTTATCTAAGCCTCCTCTGAAATCAGATTATGATACCCGTCTGAAGGGTTATCTAGACGCGCTCAGAGAAGCTGTGCGACTTAATTATAACGAAAAAATTAAAAAAGAGGCCGAAGCTATTTAACAATTGGATAATCTTAATGCATTTATGTACAAAATGAAGATTGCATTTGAAAATGTCATCTATGAAGACGAAAACTCGCCTAAGTTATTAGACAGATTGTGTTCCAAATATCGGTCAATAGCCTTAATGAGACGTAAAGTTAGGAGGTTTATAAATCAGATTATCGACCTAATGTATGAAGATGAGGAATAAGTCCCAGAAACTCCTATCATCGAACAACAGTGGAAATAGATCCGCTTCGCTCCGACTGACGACTTTGCAGGGCTGCAATGAATAGCAGTTAACATGGGAGCCTTTCCGGCCCTAAAGTGAAGATCCCGGAATCCGCTGCTTAAAAACGGCCCTCTAATTTGGTCCTGTAAGGTGTTAAAAAAGGATGGTCAATATTTTTATATGTCCTAATTTACGGGTTTATTAAGATAGACCTATATTTCTGAGAAATATTAGATAAAAAAATCTTATAGCTGGAGAGAGCATCAATCTTTAATCAACCCCCTTCCCCGGGCTGGTGCCTGCCGGCTGCGCTAAATTTCCTACCTGGTTGAATAATCTTCCGGGTAGGAAATTTTTTTGCCCCGAGGGTTGACCTGGAGAGTTTAAAAAAATGGAATGTCAATTTTTTTTTGTTATTGGCATAGTTCACAGATACTCTTATACGCAATCTTAGACAATAGAGTCACTCTTTTTAATTATTTTTAATTCTACTACTTCAGACCTGACACAAAATAATCATCATTAGTGTTTAAGCCAAAGTAAAATGACTGAAAGCGGACGGGATTGCCTGACCGGATGTTGCTGTAAAAGATGACCGTTGTTCAATACAGGGTAAAAATGTTAATATGAAAAAAACGGAACAACGGAGGAATGGTTATGGAAAAGTACAGAAAAATTGATGAGAAGATTGGTGCAGGGTATAAACTCATTGAAAGCGACCGTTTTACCAATGCCTGCGATGTGCTACTGGATGCTTGGGAAGACATTAAGGCCATTATGGCAGAAGATAAAGTCAAAGACTTACCCACCTTGGAAGAAAAATATGAGTGGATCGGATTTGTGATGAATTATGTGCAGGATCTTGAGGAGCAGTTGCACAATGCGGCAGTTGATAATCCTCAATATCTCTCCAAGAGAATCCGGTACTGTGAGGAACTGCTTGAGTTATGCGGCGATACGGATGAACTGTTGATTGAAAATACTCGTCGGGCGCTGGCGGAATCCCATTATGCCCTTGGAAACAAAACCGAATGCGATCGGCTTTTCCAGCTATGGCTGGCCAATGACCCAGCCTGGGGTTGGGGCTACATCGGCTGGTCAGACTGCTATCAATTTGGTGCCAAAAACATCAAAGCCGACTATGTAAAGGCTGAGGAGATTATCAGCAGAGCCCTGGGGGAAAAGACCCTGAGAGACAGAGCTGACGTGTTGGATAGAGCAGTTGAAATATATACTGCTTTAGGTAAGAATCAACAGGCAGCAGAACTGAAAAAAGAGCTTAAAGAATTAACCGGGATTCCAAAAAGCAAGCCCGCGGCAAACAAGCCGGTCAGTGTAATTAAGATTGGCCGCAATGACCCCTGCTCCTGCGGCAGTGGCAAAAAATACAAGAAGTGCTGCGGGAAATAACAACTGATGATAAGCATTGCAACGTACAGCTTGATTTATGACAAGATTAACAGCAATAAATGTTATGTCAAAAGCGAAGAGGACAGCATCTGTCCATTATGCAGCAGTCCGGAGCTTAAAGTAATCGGCAGCAGAAATCGTGGAGCCCTGCGGGGAGACGGTGAAGCAATCATTCTGGTCATCCGTCGGCTCCGCTGCAGGAACTGTCGTAGAATCCACCACGAACTGCCTGATATGCTGGTGCCATACAAAAGATATACCAGCGCAGCTATTGAAGCAATCCTTGACGATAATGCTACTGAGATTTGCTGTGAAAACAGCAGCATATCCCTGATTAAGAGCTGGTTTGCTGAGGCGTCGGAATATATTGCCGGATGCCTGCCTGCAATAGCTGCCCGGCTGGGTCTGGAAACTAAATTAAGAAGCGGTTCGGCCCGCCAGCGGATCAAAGACCTGGTGGGCGAAGCATCAGGCTGGCTGGCCAAAGCTGTCCGGACCATTGTAAATACAAATACCGTTCTGCATTTATGTCCTAAGAGTCCTGTAATACACTTCATGCTGAAACCAGAAAAAGGAGGACTTCAGCATGAAAGATCACAAAAAGGCAGATGAGATTGCCGCAGAGCGGGTGCAGATGTTAGCTCCCATACTGACCGCAGGCATGGATGCAGGAAAAATCAGAGAAGCCAAAATACAAATCTGTAAGCAATATGGCATCTCGGAACGGACGGTGCGCCGATATCTGGAGCAGTACCGTAAACAGGGCTTCGACGGACTAAGACCCAAGGGTAAGGGAGCAAAGAACAGTCCTTCTGCCATCCCGGAAAATGTAATGGAACAGGCGGTTCTGCTACGGCGGGAAGTCCCCAGTCGAAGCGTCTCGCAGATTATCCGTATCCTAGAGTGGGAAAGCCTGGTTGCTCCGGGGCAGTTGAAGCGCAGTACCCTGCAGGAAAAACTTGTTGCCCTTGGTTACAGTACCAGACATATGAAAATGTATGCCGGTGGTGGCATAGCAGCCCGGAGATATCAGCATAGATACCGGAACCAGTTATGGCATTCTGACATTAAATATGGCCCTTATCTGCCTATTGGTCCTGATGGAGCCACAAAGCAAGTATTCCTGGTGGTATTCATCGATGATGCCACCCGATTTGTACTCCATGGACAGTTTTATCCTACCCTGGACCAGGTTATCATCGAAGATGCATTCAGGCAGGCTATTCAGAAATATGCCGTCCCGGAAACAGTTTTCTTTGATAACGGCAAACAGTACCGAACCCGCTGGATGAACAGAGCCTGTGCCAAAATGGGAATCAGACTGCTTTACGCTAAACCTTACTCTCCAGAGTCTAAAGGGAAAGTGGAACGCTTTAACAGGGTGGTTGATTCCTTCCTGAGTGAAGTCGCCCTGGAAAAGCCCCAAACCTTAGATGCACTCAACACTCTGTTCTGGGTTTGGCTGGAGGAGTGCTACCAGCATAAACCCCACTCGGCACTCACAAACAATATGAGTCCTGAAACGGCCTACCGCAGTGACAGTAAAGCCTTAAAATATATTGAGCATGAGGTAGTGGCAAACACCTTTCTCCACTGTGAAGATCGCAAGGTGGACAAAGCCGGCTGTATCAGTTTCGAAGGAAGAAAATATGAAGTCGGTGTTTCCTTCATCGGCTGTAAAGTGGAGGTAATTTATGACCCGGCCGATACCAGCGAGTTAACTATTGAGTACCCAGGTCATACTCCCTGGCAGGCCCGCGAGTTGGTAATAGGGGACCGTACCGGCCCAAGGCGGCCTGAACATCTTGCACCCAAAAAGGCAGAGTCTTCAAGACTGCTGCAGGGTGCAGCCAAACAGCATGGTGAACGCAGAACTCGTCAGCTTCCCGCTGTGAGCTACAGAAACGTGGGAAAGGCTGGTGAGAAGAATGTATGAAACCTTTTATGGCCTCACCAGGACCCCTTTTGCCCGGAATATTCCCACCGCGGAACTGTACAACAGTGTCATGGTTGAAGAAACCCTCGGCAGACTAAGCTATGCAGCGGAGCGTCAACTGTTTGCCGTTGTGACGGGAGAATGCGGCACCGGTAAAACAACTACCATCCGCCGCCTCAAAGATATGCTGGATCCGGGCAAATACATGGTCCTGTACCTGGCTGATTCCAAGCTTACCCCCCGGCATTTCTACAAGGGGCTATTGGAGCAACTGGGTTGTGAGTCCAGGTTCTACCGGGGAGATGCCAAACGGCAACTACATCGAGAGATCGAGCTTATGAAGGGCATTCACCGGCTGGAGCCGGTGGTAATTGTGGATGAAGCCCATCTGCTGGACCGGGAAATGCTTGAAGAAATCCGGTTTCTACTTAATTTCAAAATGGATGCCCAAAGTCCGATGGCACTCATTCTGGTTGGTCAGAATGAACTCTGGGAACGGTTACAACTGCAGTCATATGCCGCTATACGGCAGAGAATCGATCTGCAGTGCAAGCTTCAGAATCTGGATCGTGCTCAGGTCGGAGCCTATGTCAGCCGCCATTTGAGCTACGCCGGCGCTGAACATGATATTTTCTCTGATAGTGCCCTGGATGTGGTTTTCCAGTATTCCAGTGGCTCAGCCAGACTCATAAACAAGCTTTGCACCCACTGCCTGCTCTATGGTTATCAGAATGGCAAAAGAATCATTGATGACCATATTGTGAAATTGGTCATTCAGGGAGAACTTTCTTAGTTCTCCCTGCCTCCGGCCAAGATGGCCACATTTTTCGTCACTTTATGGACAACATACACCGTCTATCTCTGGACACTATACGTCAGCAGCAACAATCATTAGTATTGTGACATCACATAATATAAAACAGTACTCTGTAACACTTAATACATAATTTACGAAAGGCATAATACCATTTTATGTCTTTAATGGGAGCCGATTCTTTCTTTTAAAGTTTTTTTGGTGGTTTTTGAATTTCAACTCCTTAAAACCGCATTTTAACCCCTCAAAACCGCATAATAATCCGAGCAAGAAGGTGTTGGATGAAACAGGTTGAAAATACTATAAAAGCGTATCTTCCTGTTATTTGAATTGTTAGCATTTTCTTGCAGAGCAAGGCTGACAAGCAATAAATTTTTTGGGAAATAAGGTAATCTTACGGGGTATAAAATGTCGCAGGTTTGATATCATGGGCATAAAAGCGGAAAGAATATTCAATAATCACAATAAAAAGCAGCATAATATCTTGAACTATAATTGTAACTTTCGTTCGTAAGAAAGGTGCGAGATATTATCAACAGAAATCTTTAATTGCTGTGATATGTATTTATAAACATTGAATGCTACGGCTGTCGGATCAGATAAACAAGTCCCAAGGAATTTTACAGTTCCAAGTTGTAGCGCAAACCCAAGCCGGTTCTGTTTCCCCCGGTGTTTAAAAACAATGGCAATTAGTCCGAAAAGAGATACAGTTGAAAAAAGTAAAGCTATAAAACTGCTCCGACCGATAAAAGGGAATAATGTCGAAATTAAAGTAATAATATCACATTATTTGTTATAAAATAAACTTGTAAGCATAGCAGGAATAAAGTGGATGCCTGGAGAAATATACCCAATATAGTTAAAATTGCTTTTTATGATGTATTTTTACAATAACTTTACATATGTATGGCGTTTTTTGCCCTTACTGTGCGATTTAATTGGAAAAATCCGCCCATACCCCTATGTAAAAACGAACGTAGGAAAGGAGGTGAAAAATTTAACTCAAAAAAGGCAATAAAAACTGGTCCATCAAGGCCAAATAGAAGGGAGGAATTCCAATGATCAGGAAGAATCTTAAGGTCACGGTTTGCGCTTTCATATTGGGCTTACTTATTACAGTAAGTACAGCAGTAGCGTATGCGGCTACTATATATAGCAATTGGGGGTACTACGGGCCTATTAATGGCTACTCGTACAAAAACCGTTCTTCACTTATGATAAGCAATGGATGGTTAAACACTGGAGCAGATGTATACAATCAAGCAGTGGACAACATACCAACAGGATATATGGGTGCTAAGGCACGGTTGTACAATTCTAGTAATCAGCTAATTGATTATTCTAGTTGGCATTACAACTCATCTGCATGCAACAACTTTGGTGTAATAATATCAAAGAATAACTATAGTCATGGCTATTACTACGGTAAAGGCCAAACCGCAGCGTATAACGGTAATGGATATACTATTTATAACACATTCCAAACCCCGAATCTTTATTTTTAGGAGGTGAAAAAAATGAGGTTTAAGCCACTTAGTGTACGAACGTTTCTCATCGGTGTTGCCCTAACTGCTGGCATAATAACGGGAACGCTCACTTTCGGCCCGGCAATAGCTTCTAATTTATCGAACCAACAAGTTCCCGTATTTCCAAAGAACGAAAATGGCCAGACCTATGGCTCTTCTGCGTTAGTCAATTCTCCAGACCAAGAGCCTGATCTCATATCGGCAGTCGGGGAGGGTGGCGTTGAAGGGTATTTGCGAGCTGTAGACTTGGACGAGGAGATGCCCAAAACGCCAAAAGAAGCTGTCGCCCGGAATAACAAGCATAAGCCTGATGACGTTATAGAAATCCCACTGTATGATGTTGACGGCAAGACTGTTATTGGTGTATTCAAACATTCCCACGGAAGAATTATAGAAATTCCAGCAAAAAATTAAAATTAAAAGGCAACATCTTAAAAAATTGCTCATCAATAGAAAATTGACCAACTAGGGTACTACCAGCGAAGCTTTCGCCACCCGTATGGTATATCCCAACCTACTATATCTCCGGCTCCGGTCGGGGTTTTTCTTTTTGTTGGGCTGTTGCCCAGATGCCAATCTTGGGGGCCGGTCCTAAAGGCTCTGAAAAAAATTTTCCTACCTGGCTGCATTTCTTCCATTTTTTTTGCTCCGGAGGTTGACCTGGCCAGCCCGACCCGGTCGTAGCGCAGCCGACGAACTCAAGGGATTAGCAAGGTTTATGCCATGAAATGGATTTTTATGGTATGATTTAGATTGAATGAATGAAGAGATTCATTTAAGGAGTAGGAATGCTATGATACTTTATAGCAACGGTGCGGAATATTATTCATTGTCTAATTCAGCATACACAAAAGAACAGACAAACCAAATCAAGTATAATACATCACAATTGTTAAAAGCACGAGAAAAAAGTCTAGCAGCTGAACTATTAGATAAAATACCTTTTGAAATAAAAACTGCTTGATCCGTGGCTCCGCCCTGCGGCTCTGCCGCTTTTTGCGATAAGTGGCGCATCAATGGGAACAAAGGAAAGCCTTATGCCAACAGCCATCCCCTCTGCTTTTAGGGCATTTGTCAACAAACCTAATGGCGGGCTTTTTGCTTTATTATCTCATCTTATGAAATAGACCTGTACTGCCGTCAGCTAATTTTGCATCTACGAGCCCCGCTCCCCCGGCATTGGGGTCGAGACTAATGTTCCGGCAGGTTTTGATCAGGAGGGTTTTTACCTGATCAGGAGTTAAGCTCGGGGATTTGTTTAAAATCAGGGCAGCTACCCCAGCGCAAACAGGTGTGGCCATCGATGTTCCGGACAAAGACATATACCACCGTCCTACCCGGGAACCCGGAATAGTTTTATCAAGGTAAGACTTTGGATCTCTTAATGATATTATATTAGCCCCCGGGGCGACGACATCCGGCTTCTGTAAGCTGTCTATTGTTGGACCCCTGCTGGAAAAGGGGGCAACGGTGTCATCTGAGACTGCAATAGTCCCTTTATCATCAAGCCCCCCAACTGTTATAATTTTCGGTTCAATACCGGGACTGTTGATTGTCCCGGCCTTTGGGCCGTCGTTCCCGGCTGCGGCGCAGACGACAATTCCCGATTTCCAGGCTTTGCGGACTGCCTGGCACAAGGGGTCATTCCGGGATGACTGGGTGGCGGGCCCGCCGAGGGACATGGACAGTACTCTGATCCCATATTTGTCTTTATTATTTATACACCATTGAATCCCTGCCAGCAGTGTGGAAACCAGTCCCGAACCAGTCCTGTTAAGGGCCTTTATCCCGATCAGGTTTGCTTTAGGGGCCGGCCCTGCATACCTGCCTTTAGATTTAAATCCATTTCCCACCGCATCCCCGGCGCAGTGAGTTCCGTGGCCGTTGTCATCATAAGGTTTGGAGCGCCCTTTAATAAAATCCTTAAAGGCGATAATACGGTTCTGGGGACTGGTTAAGTCGGGATGGGGGTAGATACCTGTATCAAGGATGGCGATACCTATACCTTCCCCCTGAATGTTATTCATCCAAACCGGCGGGGCATTAACTGCAGGAGTTGCCACATCTAGACAGGTATGGACTTCCCGATCGTACGAGACCTGAGAGACGGATGATTGGGATAAGATTTCCTTTAGGGTTTTAATGTTTACTGAGGTAGAAAAACCGTTAATAAGGTCCAATTTATGTTTAACCCTGCACCCGAGATTTCTATGCAGGAAATCATGGATGTTAAGATTCTGAGGATAGATATCCCCGTTAAGTTGAACAATTACCTTATGCTTCTTCAAACGGTGCTTTAAGGCTACCAGTGGTTTGTGCAGAAAACGCGGGACCCACTTCCAATGACGGTAAGTCTGCATTATCTTATCTTTCAAAACAGGGCAAATTTTATCGGTACTTTTAGTAACCCAACTTAACTCCGTAAACATAAAAACCAACTCCTCACAAATGTTCGTAATACATTGTATAAGAGATGGCTTCCGATGGTTACTAACGATACATAAATAGAAAAAACTTAAAGGGAAAGCCGAGCCCAACCTCGAATATTTGCTCTATCAAAATAAAGAAGAAGGTTGTGGCATGAAAAAACCAGTCGGAAGACAGGTCAGAAAACTGGTCTATAAATTGAAGCTGGTTGTATCAACCCGTTTAGCCTTCCTGTTCTTATTTACGCTGTTCTACTGGGTGTATTACTTTATTTACCAGAGGGCTAACCTCCAGTTGAGCCAGGTGGTGTTCAATTTTTCGGCCGGGGTATTTACCGGGGCTGTGGCTCACGTGGCTGTTGCCAAGTTTATTGGGCCTCTCCTGTTCGGCCGTTGTTTTTGCGGCTGGGCGTGCTGGAATGCCTCCCTATTTGATTTTTTACCGGTCCGAAAACCCAAAAGACTGCTTCCGGAAAAATACTACATGTATAAATATGTCGTCCTGGCCGCTGTCCTTGCTCTGCCTTTTCTGCTTATTTACGCCGGTTTCACGTTTCAAGGCCGAAGCGCCCAGTTTAAATGGCTGCTGATAGAAAATGCTGTCATATACGGACTGGGTATACTGCTTGCCTTTGTCCTTGGCGACAGGAGGGCATTCTGCAAATATCTGTGTCCGGCCGGGGCTCTGATGACAATTACTTCCCCCCGGAGCATCCTCAAGATAGAAAAAAACCACCTCCATTGCAACAGGTGCCGCAAATGTGAAGAAATATGCCCGATGGATGTTCCGATCCTAAATTATATTTCCGCTAACCAGCGGGTATCCGACCCGGAATGCATACTGTGCATAGAATGTGTCAAATCATGCCCGAAAAATTGCCTGACAGTCGGCTTGGGTCATAAGTCAGATACTACTCCCGAATTTGGCCGGTCCTACTAAACTGGTATTTTGGCAGGTTGAGATAATATTTGGGCAGTTCCACAGCTACGTCTTTGATGAGCTTTTTATAGCTGTACCGGCCTTCCAGGATGTTTAAAAGGTGGCTGTACATCTTGGGGTTTTCCGATAAAAAACGATGCATTACTGATGGAAAGGCAAAAAAGGTCCGGGCCAACATATAACTATATTTCAAATCCCTCAGGAAACCTTGGTGGCATTTATTAAGATAGCCGGCCAGGTTTTTTTTATTTGGCGGTACGCCGTTACGGTAACAGTTCCAGAGAGTTTCACCTGCCATCATACCTGAGATAATGGCATATCTGATACCTTCCCCGGTAAAAGGGTCAACAAATCCGGCCGCGTCCCCGGCCAGGATTATCCCATCGCCGACACATTCCGGCGACTGTCCGCTATAGGGGAGGTAATGGCCTTTAACGATATCAGGAGTTTCCGACCGGGTTGTAACCGCAAGTTTGGTCAGGGCTTTCCGGAGCATCCCGTAGCTGCCCTCGAAACAGCCCACACCCAGAGTCAGCCGGTCTCCCTTAGGGAAAACCCACCCGTAACCTTTCGGTAGAAGGTCATAATTTATTTGAATCTCGTCCAGGCTGTGATTGGATTTTGCCGGTATTTCTGTCGTAAGGCACAGGGCACAGCTTTTATACCGGCTGTTTAAGCCGGCCAGCTTCGCTGCAGCGGAGTAGACACCATCTGCGCCAATAAGTGCTTTGGCCTTAAAGCTGTTGTGGTGTGTCTTAATGGTGTAGTAACGGTCTTCCTTCGTCAAACCCTTGACGTTCTCGTTCTGCTGGAAATCCGTCCCGGCCTCAATGGCTTTTTCCACCAGGAAATTATCAAATACAGACCTCTCGGTTATTACCATAAAGGGGCGTGGATGAGGAATAGAGACTGTTTTGTTGTTAATAATTGAACGAAGCTTGTGGACCTGGCTTAACACTGTATGTTCAGGCAAGGGAAAGCCGATCGTGTTTATAGCGGCAGAGGTAATTCCTCCACCGCAGGTTTTAGGTCTCGGGAAGATTTGCCTATCCAGCAGCAGGGTTTTTAGACCTCTCATGGCACAGAACTTGGCCGCAGTTGAGCCCGCCGGACCGGCCCCGATAACAGCTACATCATATAACATATACTCACTCTCACTTCCATTATCTTAATTGTCACCCAAGACGTTATGTAAAAGTGGTGGTATAGCCGGGTTTAGTGTTTCCGGTGGGGGAAGAATTTATGATACTGCATTGTTAACAGGCAAATTAGAAATAATAAAACCAGCAGCATTAAATCAAAGGAGAAGTGAAATGAGCCTGGAAGAAATCTATGCCGGGGTCACCCGCGAGATAGCCGAAGTTGATGAACAGATTAGAACCAGCGTTGCTAACAAGGGAACCTTTTTATCAGAGGTAACCGGGCACTTTTTGACGGCGAGTGGGAAAAAACTGCGCCCAGCCATTGTGTTATTGGCTGGGAAAGCCTGCGGTGGTAACAGGAAGCGCCTCGTAAACCTGGCTGCGTCCCTGGAACTTATTCACATGGCGTCACTGGTGCATGACGATATTATAGACCGGTCTGTTACCCGCCGGGGAAATGTTACAGCCAATACCAAATGGGGCAGCCGGGTGGCCGTGCTTTTGGGGGATTACTTTTACGCCCGGGCGCTGGGCTTAGCTGCTCCGCTAGGTGAACGGGTGAACAGGGCCTTGTCGGAAATAGTAGGGTCCCTCGTGGAGGGAGAATTTAACCAGCTTGAGAACAGGCTCGGATCCAATATTACTGAGACATATTACCTCGAAACGGTTTCCCATAAAACAGCGAGGTTTATTTCCCTGTGCTGCCGCCTGGGCGCCGAGGCTGGGAAACCATCCCCGGAAGTGGTAGACGGTTTATCCCAATACGGTTTTTTTACAGGGATGGCCTACCAGATCAGAGATGATATCTTGGACCTTACCGGGTGCTCTTCAAATAGAGGCAGAGAACACAGCCAGGACCTGAAAAGCGGAGTGATAACCCTGCCGGTTGTCCATGCTGTCAACAACGGACCCTGTGGTAATGAGATAAAAGAACTTATTACAAAAGACAGGCTTACGGTAAATGAGATACGCAAAATTATACATTGTGTCCGCCTGACCGGGTCAATCGAATATTCTGCCGGCAAGGCCCGTGAATATATCTGCAAAGCCAAAGAAAGCCTGCAGGTCTTACCTGCCGGGAGGGCCAGGGATGCCCTTACTCTGCTCGCCGAATATATAAACGACAGGGTTTCCTAAAACAACCGGAGAGCAAAAATTACCGCCAGTGATAAGGCATGGCCTATTGACAGCACAATCATGGCGACCTGTTTTGAGGTTATGTGCTCGATATCAGACGTGTTTGTCTTATAGGCCAGCAGGACGCAGATCAAACCAAAGGCAATTGAAATAAGGAAAGCCGGGTTATAACGCAGGCCAAAAAACAGGCCCATCAGGATGAAAAGTAAAAAGTAACCCATCACGACATATCTGGTGTATTTTTTCCCCCACCGGTGTGAAACAAGTGCGACAGTAGTCAGTTTACACGGTACTGCCCGGAGGTCTGCATCAATATCGGGAAGGTGATGCTGCATCAGCCAGGAAATTGAAAATGTGGCATGCAGAATACCTCCTGCCACTGCATAAGGTGTGATATCACCTGTTAATACATAGAAAGTCCCCACCGTGCAGGCTATCGTGGCCGGCCATGCGGCCAGCCATTCACCGGCCAGAGGGTGGTATGCCAGTCTGACCGGGGGCGCCGAATAAGCTACTGTTGACCAGACGCCGATTAGCAGCAGGACTAAAATAAAAACACCGAAAAGCCGCACGAGGTAAAGACCCCCGGCAAGCCCAAGGATAAGGGAAGCCCATCCTATAAACCTGACCTGGTTTGTCCTGAGAAGATTATTTTTGATTACATCAGTACCTCCGGATAGAATTCCTTCACTCAACCGGTCAGTCCCTGAATACCAGTCAAAAAGGTCATTGATAGCATGGGCGGCAAATCCCTGAAACATAGAGGCCACGAAGACAAGTAGAAATAGATAGGAAAATCTTATACCTGCCCATCCGACCCGGTATAAAGCCAGCCCTACCCCAAGGGCTATAGCACTTGTGCTCCAGGAGAGGACCGGAACAATCCGGAACAACCTGAATACTCCTTTAAGGCCGCAGCTGAGTTTAATGTTCACACAATCTTCCTCCATCCGTATCACAGGCTGATTCGTTCCAAAAAACCCCTTGGAATTCAAGGGGTTGGGAGTTTGGTTCTGTCCAATAGTATGGCTTGGAAATGGCGCTGCTATGTGCCTAATGGAATATTTTTTCAAAACATGTCCAAATTCTTCACGTTTTGCCACCGGCCCGCAGTGGATAACAGCCAATGCCGGGGGAATAATAATGAAAATACACTTCTGATAGTGAGGGGGTTTAAGTGCTGGATATTATTAAAGAGGGCATCAAACTGACCCAATCCCTTGCCCTGCTTCCGTTAAAAGCGGTAAACCGGTTGGTTGATGAAAAAAATACAAATGCCAAGCAGCTTGTTTGTTTAGCCGAGGATATCGTCAGTATACCGTTTGCAGCGGCAGGTAGGGCGGTTGACGAAGCATCCAGGAGTATCAATGATACCGATATCGCCAAGGACTGCTCTTCCGGAGGAGGGCCGGCCTTAAAGAATATTTGGGTAAACCCTGACGTCACAGTTTTCTCGGATGTGGAAACAGCCCCCGGTCAACGCAGGGCCATACTGCAGGTTAAGGGGCTGTTATGCGGCGGCTGAGTCAACCGTGTTCAGCAAACCCTGGAAGGGTTTGAGTCAGCAGAGAGGGTGAAGTTTCATTCGGCTGTAGACCAGTTTGAAGTAGAATACCGCTCTGACCGATCGATGGCGGACGAGTTTAAAGAGTCGGTAACTGAGGTTATCATTTTTCCCGGAGTTAGGAAGTTCCTCGGTGATGTAGGTGATAAATTGAATAATTCACCTGACGGGGGCTCATAATAAACACGAAAAAATTTACCTCTGATTTAAGAAAGCGAGGAGTAATTATGAAAGTAGAAGTTTTTGATGACCTGTGCATCAGCTGTGGGGAGTGTATAAGCCTGTGCCCGAATATTTTCGAGTGGGGGGACGATGACAAGGCCATTGCCAAGGTCAATGATGTCCCGCAGGGTGTGGAACAGCTGGCCCATGAGGCGGTAGAGGGGTGCCCCACAGCCGCCATCAAAGAAGAGTAGTAATAAAATTGTAAAGCCCTTGCTATACGGCAAGGGCTTTATAAATGCAAACTTTAACAGCAAAGGGGCTGCCCAAAATTGGGCAGCCCCAAGAAAATTTCCTCGAAAATGTTCTAAGAGATAACCATTTTTGGTTATCTTGTCACAATTGTATTGTACAAAAGATTTTTTTCGTGGTAGTATATTGTTAGGTTTGTGAAACATTGTTCCTCAAAAATACTGAGAGGAGGGAAACCTTGTTTACTGACAGGAGACCTACCGGATTAAAAATCATTGTTACTCTGACAATTTTGAACTCACTTGCTACACTGGTTCATTTCATCCTAATGGAACGAGGTATTCTTAACAGTCCCGGTCTAACTGAAGATATATGGATTTACGGTGTGGCAGTTACACTGGTGGCGGTTTTGCCGGTAACCTTTGGCTCTTACGGACTGTACTATAAACGGATATGGGGTCTCAGTTTCTTTACCCTGGGAGGGGGGGCCTACCTCTATGCGGCGGCCCAAATGCTTTTGCTGTCTGTTAGAAACCAAAGTTTTAACATAATGTTTTTTATCTCTATTTACCTGATTTTATTTAATCTTTTTGCACTTTTTTATTGCTGGACTTTTAGACATCATTTTAGAGACTTCTAAATAAAAAATCCTCTGCGGAGGATTTTTTTGGTTACTGCCGCTGTTTGTGATATAATATACGGAGAAAATTCCGTGAAAGTCTGGGAGGTTTCCATGTTATCTAACTACAAACAACCTGTTCACCCTACCCTGATTCCCGTTGTATCGACTCCTCACTTTATCCTGGGGGCGCTGCTGGCAGCATTTAACTGGCAGAGGCTCGGGTACCCTGAAAAAGCTCGCAATACCGTGAAGTGGAGTATTATAGGTTCCATTGTTGTTATTATCATTGCCATGTTTATACCGGTTGACATTCTTAAGAAAATGTGGTCTATCGGGATTGGCATCAATCTGGGTACCGGGATGGCCCTTCGGACCTTACAGCTGCCGGAGTACAACAGGGCGATGGCTAAACGCCAAAAATAAATGTTTGAGGTGCTTTCATGAAACCACAGTGTTTTTGTCCAGACTTATCAGAGGAAGAATTTGCCGGGCTCAATTATAAGGAATTAGACCTGTCGGGAAAAACCTTTTACGTATCGAAAACCCCTATGGTTTCTCACTTTCCGATGAACCCAGAACTAAAAATAGAAAAGACCCTGCGGGAAGTAGCCAAAAAGGGCTACCAAACCACAGCGCCGCTGTTCATAATTTTTGAGGACGGTTTACTTTTTGGTCGGATAATGGTCGAAATAGCTGCCCCCTTTGTAAAAAACGAAAATATCCAGACGATTACCAGCCTGAAATTGATGGCCAGTAGTTTTACAGGGCCAAAGTTCTTGGTGCCCAAAGCCTTGAAGCAGTTTGACCGTTACCTGATGTCCCAAAAGAATTTGACGACCGAATTCTATTTTTGGTACCATTCCTGCAAACTATGTGAAAAGAAAAAGGGCGAGAGGACAGTGATTTTGGGAAAGATAAAATGAGTTGACAGATGACAGATGACAGATGACAGTTGACAGTTCTGGTGGTTTGCCTCGTTCCGCATTGAGCGGAACGAGGCAAAAAGGTTGGTTCGCGCTTTAGCGCGAACCTTCGATTTTAAAACTAACACCTAATACTTGACAACTGTCAACTGACAACTGATTTTAGTCTTTGTATTTAGACCCGGAATATGATGTAAGTAATACTAAAGTATTGGGCTGGTTTTTTCGATATAAGAGGATGTATTTAAAGTTGGTACTAACACAGGCTCATAATTAATGCAGGGTTCATACAATTAATTACCTAAACTCTCAGGGGGTGTAATGATGCCGGAAATGCGGAAAGACCCGGTTACGGGAAACTGGGTTATCATCGCAACTGAACGCAGCAAAAGACCTAATGACTTTAACCTTCCGGGTGACCAGAAAAAAGGCGGCAACTGTGTTTTTTGTTATGGTAACGAGGATCAAACACCGCCTGAGGTCCTTGGCTGGAGACCCGAGGCCGGAGAACCAAACAGTCCGGGCTGGACAGTCAGAGCATTTCCCAATAAATTTCCTGCTGTTACCCCAGATGGTGACCCGGTCCTGCCCAAATCCGGGATGAACCAGTTAATGACTGCTGTTGGCAGGCACGAAGTTGTTGTCGACAGTCCGGACCACTTCAATTCCCTGGGCCGGGTAACCGATGAACAGGCGGAGCAGGCGCTTCTGGCGGTAGCTCAAAGGTACAATGCTTTAAGTGCAGACCCCAGGTCAGCATATATCCAGGTATTCAAAAATTACGGAACTACTGCTGGAGCCTCTCTCGAACATACCCATTGGCAGATTATCACAGTCCCCGTAATCCCGGAGGTTTTTGTTAAGGAATTCGCAGGGGCCAAACGATACTTTCAAAGAAAGGGTACTTGTATTTACTGTGGAATTGCTTCTGATGAAATTGCAGGCAAGGAGAGAATCGTAGAGGTAACTGAAGATTTTGTGGTTTTCGCGCCATTCGCTTCCCGTTTCCCGTACGAACTGTGTATTTTACCGTTAAAGCACAGGAGTGATTTCGGAAAGCTCCCGGAAACGGAAATAAAATTGTTGGGCAGGTTTATCAGAAGAGTGGTCAGAAGGCTGGAAAGGGCTTTTAACTACCCCCCGTACAATATCGTGCTTCACACAAGTCCACCCCAAAAGGGGTATGAAATATTTCACTGGCATATAGAAATCCTGCCAAGGCTGTCTATTACCGCAGGTTTTGAATGGGGCACCGGGATATTTATAAATCCCACCTCACCGGAAGTGGCAGCAGCGGCTCTGCGTGAAGTCGATCCCGACATCCGCCGCGATTAAGTTAATTAGGGAGGCAACATGATGAATCAAGAGAAACAGCTTAAAATTCTTTTCGTATCTGCTGAGGTTTCCCCTTTTGCTAAAACGGGCGGTCTCGCGGATGTAGCCGGTTCCCTGCCGCAAGCCCTGACCGAGTTGGGACATGATGTCAGAATAGTAATGCCAAAGTACAAATTTATCAGCCATCAGATGGAAACCAGGTTTGATTTCCCGATTACAATCTCCGGCCGGAAAGAAACTGCCGTTATTCGCGAAAGTTATGTTGATGTTAACGGTGATAACAACAAAAAAGTGCCGGTCTATTTCATCGATAACTACCAGTATTTCGACCGCGATAATATGTACTGCTATTTCGATGAAGTCGAGAGGTTCGCCTTTTTCTGCCGCGCGGTAATCGAAATGCTGCCCGGATTGGATTTCAAACCTGATATTATTCACTGTAATGACTGGCAGACCGGGCCTATTCCGGTCCTTCTTAAAGAACAGTACAGCATTATCCCTTTCTACGAGGATATTGCTACTCTTTACACAGTCCACAACCTTTTTTACCAGGGAAACTACCCCAAGGACTGCTTGGAACTGCTAGGGTTGAAAGAGGATTATTTCGACCCGGATAAACTGGAATTTTACGGGGACATCAGCTTTATGAAAGCCGGCCTTGTTTATGCCGACATCATCAACACTGTAAGCAGAACCTACGCCCGTGAAATCCAAACCCCGCTGTACGGTGAACGGATGGATGGCATTTTAAGAAAGCGTTCCCGTGACCTTTACGGCATAGTTAACGGAATTCATTACTGTGACTTTGACCCGATGACTGATTCCTGTATTTTGAGAAACTACGACCACCAGTCAGTTGAAAATAAAAAAGAAAACAAATACGCTCTCCAGAAAACAATGCATCTCCCAGTCGGAGATGTCCCCGTTATCGGCCTGATTTCCCGTTTGGTTGACCAAAAAGGCCTGGACTTGATTGCGGAAATCTTTGAGGATTTAATGACAAAAGATGTCCAGTTTGTTTTACTCGGATCAGGTGACAGGTACTACGAGAGGTTCTTTAAAGACATGGACAAACATTACCCGGACAAAATTGGTGTATATATAGGGTTCAATGCTGCTTTAGCCCAGCAGATTTATGCAGGGTGTGATATGTTTCTAATGCCGTCCAGGTTTGAACCCTGCGGTCTGGGCCAGCTGATCAGCCTCAGGTACGGGACGATTCCTATAGTCAGGGCGACAGGCGGGTTAGCTGACACGGTAAGCAATTATGACCCCTTCTCCAAGAGGGGCAATGGTTTTGTCTTCAAAGAATATGTAGCTGAAAAGCTTCTTGATGCTATTGAACGAGCCCTTTATGTTTACCGGGATAGAAAAGACCTTTGGACCGATTTGGTCAAAAGGGCCTTGGAATCCGATTTCTCCTGGGCAAATTCAGCCAAGGAATATGTTGAGTTATACCATACTGCGATGGGGAAAAAGTCTGAAGAAGAAGATGTTCAAACGGCTTGACAAAGGTGAGGCTGTCTCAAAAGAGGCAGCCTCTTTTGTTTTGGGTGTGACCGGAGGGGCTGGTATGTTCCTGCGGGTGGCTCTTAGCAGGGCTTGTTGGCAAATATCGTGGGTCGAGGGGATGGCTGTCCGCAACGGGGTTTCTCTTGTTCTCATCGTGCGCCACTAACCTCAGAGCCTGGCGGTGCCTTGGGTTACACCCGCCCAAGCGCCGTCCGTGGCGCTGGGCGGCTCCGCCAGTTCTAGCGTCCCCATTTTATTACCGGAACCCCGGGCTTTGATTGATACCGGGTATAATGGCGCCCGCCGTTCCGACAAAATGGGGAAACCCCTACCCTCCAGAACACACCAGCCCCTGTGCAAAAGTGAAAGTGGCTACCGCTTTCGAGGCAACGGGGGGAGAAAAATAAGAGGGGCTACATCTCGACAGTCCAGGAACAATGCCTGCTGACAGCAGCGGTACAAAACATGAAAAAGATCGCCCTCTATCTGGCCAAGGTGGCATAGGTAGAAGGCTTTTGGTTTTTATCCGTGGTTGTCATTTTTCCTTTGTGACCTTTGTACTACTGTTTCGATAACAGGATAAACAAGAAACATGGTTCGGAGAAGTAAAGATAAGTAAGTAAGAAAACGGGATTTGGGACGTCCGGGTGGTAAGTATCTGTTTTGTTTGATTGCAGCTTTGCTGCGCTAGGTTCTTTGTGGTTCGAGAACAAAGGGTTTGTCAATAACCGTCTTTACTTTATTTATTCCGAAAGTCCGTTAAAGGTTTTTATCCGGCTTTCAAATGACATGCACAAGAGCAGTGTTTCGAGGGCATCATCCAAGTGGTGCCCCAGAGCCACCTTGGTGCAGCCGAAGTCTTTGGCCAGGTTATGGAGAGTCCCCCGCCGCAGTTTGGCGCATAGTGAGCAGGGGTTTGATTCCTGGCGCGTATCAAAGACGATAGGGCCGATTTTGGTATGTTCAATATGAAGGGTACCCCGAGTTCACGACAATAACCGGTAAGAGCGTGGAACAGAATAAAAATCCCGATATCTTCATAATCTATCAATAACCATTGTTACCCGAAGTAAAATCGCAGTAATTAGATAATCAACGGAGGTCAAAAAGAGATGATGTTGGATCGGAACTTAAAGATTCTGGTAGTATCCACCGAGGTTGTACCCTTTGCCAAAACTGGCGGGTTGGCCGATGTAGCCGGATCGCTGCCTAAAGCGCTTACAGTAATGGGCAATGATACGAGGATAGTACTGCCCAGGTACCGCGGGATTAGCGATGTTACAACAGTCACTGATTTTCCTGTCAAGGTTGGAAACCGTACGGAAACCTGTGTTGTAAGAAAATCAAGTATTGAAGCCAAGACTGAAACCGGGGGGACAAAACCGGTCCCTGTCTATTTTATTGATAACTATCATTATTTTGACCGGGAAGGAATGTACTGCTTCAGTGACGAGGCAGAGAGATTTGCCTTTTTCAGTATGGCCATCCTGGAAATGCTCAAAAAGATTGATTTTCAACCTGATATAATTCACTGCAACGATTGGCAGTCCGGTCCTATTCCACTTCTTTTGCGGGAAAGGTACGGAAATGATCCTTTTTACAGCCGGATGGCTACTGTTTTCACTGTTCACAACCTGCTGTATCAAGGTAATTACCCCAAGGATTGCCTGGGCCTACTGGGCCTGGGGAACGAATATTACAAGCCTGACAGCTTAGAATTTTACGGCCAGATTAGTTTTATTAAAGCCGGTCTCCTATACGCGGATGTAATAAACACGGTAAGTAAAAGGTATGCCCAGGAAATACAAACCCCTGAATACGGGGAGGGTTTTGACGGCCTGCTGCGGAAGAGATCTCAGGACCTCTATGGGATTGTCAATGGCATAAACTACCACGAGTTTAACCCCAGGACAGATCCGCGGATATTCCGCAATTACGACTCATCGAGCATCCTGGATAAATACGAAAACAAGTTTGGTTTACAAAAGGAAATGGATTTGCCGGTCAGGGATTTACCGGTGTTAGGGTTAATTTCGCGGCTGGTTGACCAAAAAGGCCTTCACCTCATCTCTGAATCTTTTAATGAGCTTATGAAGGAGGACCTGCAGTTTGTTGTTTTGGGCTCCGGAGATAAATACTACGAGGAAATGTTTGCCGGGTTGAGAGAGCGTTATCCGCACAAGATGGGGCTGTACCTCGGGTTTAACGGGATATTGGCCCAGCGGATTTATGCCGGTGCGGACATGTTTATAATGCCCTCGAAATTTGAACCATGTGGTTTAGGCCAGCTTATCAGCCTCAGGTACGGCACAATTCCGGTTGTGAGGGCCACCGGTGGACTGGCAGATACGGTCACCGACTATAATCCCGCTACTTCCTCAGGTAACGGTTTTTCATTTGAACTCTATGATACGCAGACAATGCTGAAAACAATCAGGCGGGCTCTCAGACTCTATTCCGAAGAACCGGAGTCATGGCGCCGGCTTGTGGCGAATGCTATGGATCAGGACTTTTCCTGGAATAGGTCTGGTGCGGAATATCTGGAACTTTATGATACGGCTATCAGCAAACATACCCATATGTATCGGATTGCGTAAAAGGGCGTCTCATTTGGAGCTTGTTGACAAATGATTGTGGGTCGAGGGGATGGCTGTCCGCATAAGGGTTTTCTCTTGTTCTCCTTGTCCGCCACTAACCTAAACAATTGACAATTGACAATTGACAATGGACAATTAAAAAACAAATAAAGAACGAATGAAGTAATTGTTAATTTTTAATTGTCAAAATTGATAAATGATAAGCGACAATGAGTAATTGTCAATTGTCAACTGTCAATTATCAATTGAAAGGTAAGTGGCGGATCAAGGGAAACAAAGGAAAACCCCTATGCGGACAGCCATCCCCTCTGTCTTTGGGGCATTTGTCAACAAGCTACATTTGGGGCATCCCTTTATTATTTTGTAACTCAAAATACACGCCTGATCCAGGAATCATTGCTGGTAAATGACGAAGATTGCGGAATTTAAAAAAAATGTATCGTTAAAGTGAAGGAATTAAGTGTCATTCGTCGAATATAACATTTTAACATGGAGTGTTCCTTCGAGAAGGTGGAATATGGCCCGGTATTATTTAGTCATTCTAATATTTAACACTTTATTTGCGCTCTTTTTTTACTTTAAAGTGAAAAATACGGGCTTATCCTCCAAAGCTTTTATTTTTATGGCCTTGTTTTCAATATTAATTGGCGCATTTTTTCCACTGCTGGTTGGGTTTTTCAATTTATACGTTGTCATAGGAATCAATCTTTTTGCAGTAGGCATAGGAGTTCTTTTGGCAGCTCAATTTGAAGTCGCGCCCGCAGTTGAACGAATAGATGTTGAAGAGCACATTTTGGGACCAATAGAAGAAGAGGAACCTGTTGCAACCGAAGAACCGGCAGCGCCTGCCGAATCTGAAGCTGCTGTTAGAGAACGGGAAGTGCCTGAACAAGAGGAAATAGTTGACGAAGAAATAGAGGAAGAAACAGAGGAAGAATATGGAATAGAAGTTGAAGAAGTTGAGGAAGAAACAGAAGAACCGCTTGGACAGGTTGACCAGTTATCAGCTTTAGTTGATGACAGGCCCCTCTCAGATGACGAAAGTGATAGACAGGGAGAAAATATTATGAGTGTTAAGCGTCTCCATGTTGATGGTAATTTAGACCTTCTTGATTCATATATCCAACGCGGTTTTGACGCCAAAGCCGAAGGGAAGTTGGACCTGGGCATCAAGTATTTTGCTTCCGCCCTGGAACTAAATCCCCCATTTGATTTAGAAACAATGATGTCCTTTGATGTTGTTGCGATGTTGAAAGAAACAGGGCAGTACCAGAAGGCCAGGGAATTCCTTGAAGAGTTCGAGACGGAAAAATCCACCGACCTGTCACCTTCAATAGCAAGAGAGATTATGACTAATCTAAAGTATTTAGAGATACTGCAGGGAATGCTTCTTAAGGCCAATACCCCTAACCTGCCGTTCTCTATGGTGCCGGCTCTTATCAGGGTGAGTGTTGAAGAAAAAGTAAACCAGTGGAAGAACGAGGCTTTTTAGACACAACGTTTTTTATAGAAACTTTTTTTGGAACTAACAAAGCTTTATGATAGGAGAGTAGGTAATGAAAAGAAGCGAGGAACTGTTAGGATTGTCTGTTATCAGTATTGAGGACGGGAAAGAAGTTGGCTGTGTCAGTGACTTGGTAATAAATGCTGCAAAGGGCTGTGTAGAATTTTTAGTGGTTGACAACGGGCCCAAATACATGGGCGTCAAAATCCTCCCTTTCAAGCTTATCGAAGGCGTTGGGGAGTATGCCATAACTATTCAAAGCTCTTCCTCTATTACCGACATAACAGACCAGCCGGAAATCAATGACCTGCTTGAAAAAAATGTTCGGATTAAGGGAACAAAAGTACTTACAAAAAAGGGCAGACTGATGGGGACTGTCAGTGAATTCTTAATTGATGATGACAGTGAAGGTAAGATAGCCGGATGTGAATTGACTCCGGCCGGTGAATCTGAAAAACCCGGTGTAATACCTTCCGAACAAATTGTTACCTTTGGTAAAGATGTCCTCATTATCAACGCAGAAGCTGCTGCTATCCTGGTAGACAGTCTGACAAGTATATCCGGGCAGATTGAGGCTAAATCAAAAGACGAACCTACTTCTCCGGTCAAAGGTAAAAAACAGGAAACAAGTGGGGAACAGGAACCTTCCGAGGCGGCCAGACTGTTTGAAGAGAGGCAGAGAAAGTTCCTGATTGGAAGAAAGGTCAGCAAACGGATTGAAACGGAGAGCGGCGAAGTTATTGCTGAAGAGGGGGAACTAATTACTGAAGAATTGTTAGATAAGGCGAAAGAAGCCGGCAAATTCATGGAACTGTCAATGAACACCAAGTGATAAGACAGCCGGGAATCGCTGTTATTAATAAATTGAACCAACCGGGCTAGGGGGAAAGACAATGCCGGTTTTTCATAGAAAATATCTTCTAATTGCAGCTTTCCTTATATCCCAAGGCTTGGTCAGTATTGTCGGAGGCATGCTTTTTGTCTCCTCACCCAGGGAAAATGTTATTTTCCCTGGGGTTTTCATTAGTGGGGTGGAAGTTGGCGGTCTGGATAAGGAAAAAGCAGTAAAACTGCTGGAACAAAAGGTAGCCGGGAGACTTAAAGACGGTGGTATTATTCTGCGCTACGGAGACCGCAAGTGGATGCTGTCATACCGTAATCTCGGAGTTAGTTATAATATTCCGGGTACAGTAAACAGAGCCCTAAACATGGGCCGATACAGCAGTTCATTTACCGTTTCCTTAATGATGTTCCAGACGCGTTACCGTAAACCTGACCTACCTTTGGAATATACCATCAACGAATCCCTGCTGAAGAAGCAGGTCGCTGGGGTTGCTTCCGAAATCGACATCCTCGCCCAAAACGCCTTCATTACCGGTGATGCCGGTCATTTGAAATTCGTCCCCGAAACCATCGGGAAGTCGTTTCATACGGAGGGCAACATTGGAAGAATCAAAGGAGCTTTGGGTAAAATGCAGGTATCTCCGGTTATGCTGGAGGTTTCGGAAAACCAACCCGGGATAAAGCTGTCTGATCTTAAGGGAATTAAAGAGTCGATAGGGCTTGGGATAACTCCGTATCGTGTTTCGGACAAAGGCAGAACAGCAAATATCATCTCAGCGGTTAAGTCTCTGGACGGGACGGTTATAGGGCCAAAAGCACAATTCTCTTTCAACCGGGTTATCGGGCCAAGCGTACGGGAAACCGGGTCCGGTTACTCTACCGAGCCGCTGATGATTGACGGCCGGTTGAGCATGACGTCAAGCGGCGGTGTGTGCCAAGTGGCTAGTACCTTATACCAGGCCCTGCTGTATGCCGGAATCAAGGTTGAAGAACGACACGCCCATATGGCGCCACCCGGCTACGCGACCTCTGGCCAGGACGCAGCTGTGGCCAATGGAAAACTGGACCTGAAGTTTAAGAATACAACTGGGTATCCTATTTACGTAAAAGCCTCAGTAAAAAATAACCGGGTAGTGATCGAACTGCTTGGTGTGAAAACAAGAGGGCAGACAATCCAGATTATCACCAGGGAAACCAAACTATCCAAGCCGGGCAGGCCGCCGGGGGTTCACGCCAGTGTATACCGCCAATTCTATGTTGACGGGACAGCAGCCAAAAGAGAAGTTGTTTCTGAGGATGATTATCCGGAAGAACTTACTCAATAGCAGTCTGGAGGAATTTAAGAGAACATGATTATAGGTTTGTGTACAATAGAGCTGCGGCTGAATTGGTCAAATTCCCTCAAGGATAAACGGAGGGAGATCAAGAGCCTAATTAACCGGGTAAAGGCCAAGTTTAATGTATCAATTGCGGAAACGGCGGCCCATGATGAATGGAGAAGGGCAGTCCTGGGATTCGCGGCTGTCAGCTGTGAACGCAGGCATATTGACAGTACTATGACTGAAGTGATAAGTTTTATTGAACAAAATACAGAGGCGGAAATGGTTTCCTGTAAAAGTGAGATAATATAAAATTAACCCCGTATCTCAAAAGATACGGGGTTTTTATCTGTTACTCAGTTCCGCTCAATGCGGCACCAGGCACTAGGCACTAGCAACTAGCAACTAGGAACTAGGAACTGTGCTGTTTCGTATAATTCAGCAGCCCGCCTGCCTTGACAATCTTAATCTGACGCGGGGTCAGGTCGTGGCGTACTTTAAACTCGGTTCCGTTCGTGGTGTTCTTAACTGTCAGTTCGGTTTCTTTATTGAGATTAGTGGTCCCAATCTCCAGGGTGTCGTCTTCTGTGATGGTTTCATAGTCTTTTTCATTGACAAAAGTGAGGGGAAGAATTCCGAAGTTTATCAGATTGGCCCTGTGAATTCGGGCAAAGGATTTTGCCATAATTGCTTTAATACCCAGATACATTGGGGCTAGGGCCGCATGTTCTCTGCTGGAACCCTGCCCGTAGTTTTGACCCCCGATAACAAAACCGCCTCCGCTGTCAACAGCCCGATCCGGAAATGACAGGTCAATACCGGAAAAGACAAATTGGGAGATGGCCGGGATGTTGGACCTCAGGGGCAGAATCTTAGCCCCTGCCGGCATAATATGGTCTGTTGTAATATTATCCCCCAGCTTCAAAAGAGTAAGGCCCTTTAAGGTCCCGGGTAGTTTCTTGTTCACCGGCAGGGGTTTAATGTTTGGCCCCCTGATAACTTTTACCTTAGCTGTGTTCTCTTCTGGAGGAATGATCATACTGTCATCAATGAGAAATTCCCCCGGCATTTTTATTTTTGTAAATTCACCCAGCTGTTTGGGGTCGGTCAGGACACCGGTAACCGCAGTCGCTGCCGCTACTTCCGGGCTGGCTAAATATACTTTGGCATCAACTGTTCCACTGCGCCCTTCGAAGTTTCGGTTAAAGGTGCGGACTGTTACTGCTTCCGAAGATGGTGACTGTCCCATTCCGATGCAGGGACCGCAAGCCGTTTCGAGAATTCTCGCCCCCGCGGAAATTATATCTGCCAGAGCGCCGTTGCGGGCAAGCATTTCAAATACCTGACGTGAACCGGGAGATATACTGAGGCTCACTGACGGGTGCACTTTCCGTCCTTTAAGGATTCTGGCTACCCCCATCAAATCTGTATAAGAGGAGTTCGTGCAGCTCCCGATTACAACTTGCTGGACAGGGATAGCGCCTACCTGGCTAACCCTGGCGACGTTATCGGGACTGTGGGGTTGGGCCACCATCGGTTCCAACCCGGAAAGATCGATTTCGATTGTTTCATCATAGACAGCATCGGAGTCAGCAGCTATCGCTGACCAGGCATCTTCTCTTTTTTGGGCTTTTAAAAATGCCCGGGTTATGTCATCACTGGGGAATACTGATGTGGTGGCGCCAAGTTCCGCGCCCATGTTAGTAATGGTAGCCCGCTCGGGGACAGTTAGGGTTTTAACGCCTTCACCCGAGTATTCTATAATTTTACCTACTCCGCCCTTAACGGTCATAATACGAAGCAGCTCCAGGATAATATCTTTAGCTGAAACCCATGGGTTTAGTTGGCCGGTTAATTTTACATTTACGACCTTTGGCATATGTAAATAAAATGGGCCGCCGCCCATCGCTACTGCCACATCAAGGCCGCCCGCACCGATAGCAATCATTCCCAGCCCCCCGGCAGTAGGAGTATGGCTGTCAGACCCCAGGAGGGTCATCCCGGGGACCCCAAAGCGCTCGAGATGGACCTGATGGCATATCCCGTTGCCCGGCCTGGAAAAGTATATCCCGTACTTGGCTGCCACTGTCTGCAGGAACCGGTGGTCGTCCGCATTCTCAAATCCTGTTTGGAGGGTATTATGGTCAATATAACTTACAGAAAGTTTGGTCTTAACCCTCGGCACACCCATCGCCTCAAACTGCAGGTAGGCCATAGTGCCTGTAGCATCCTGAGTCAGGGTCTGATCAATCCCGATTGATATCTCCTGTCCGGGCGCCATATCTCCTGTAAGAATGTGGCTCTTCATAATCTTTTGTACAATGTTCTGTCCCAATTCTATACCCCCTTGTCTCTCCACCTGCTACTTAATTTATCAAAAATTCGCGGAGGTGTCAACGAACGGTCACAAAGTCAAGGCCGGAAACCATGCCATTGATATGCCGGAAAACCGGTTATGATGTCAAAAAGCCCGGTGGGGCGTAATTTTCTTCAATTTGAAGGAAATCTCTTGTCTTGACAGGGAACTAATCTGGTATAATGAAAGAAAAGGGTAAGGGGGGTTGTAAAATGACAAAGTCAGCATGCGGGCACGAATTTGACAGCGTTTGCAAAGTCCTTGACCAGCTGTCCAAAGATACAGAGAAGATGGCAGCAAAAACCTTTGAAGGACTGCTGCGGCATAATCATAAGATGTTACAAGAAGCGGAAAAAATGGGGATTATCATAGAAGAGGGGGGTAAACAACTAACCAATGAGGTTGTTTCCGCCAGGGAAGAATCTAAGACGATTGACCCGACAGTAGTGGTTGCAGTATCCAATGAGATGCAAAAAATAAAGTACAGTCTGGACAAAATAATTGGCAGTGTCCACACAAAAGTTGATGAAGGTGTCCTCTTTAGTGATAAAGCTGTAGTGGAATTAAAAGACTTCTTTAGTGTGGTTTTGGACGGTTTGAGACAGGTTCATGACCTGATTCTGACCGGCAACAATGTCATTGTAGACTATGTAGTACAGAGGGTTGAAGTCTATGAAGAGATAGGCAATAAATACGCCGAGGAGCACCAGGACCGTCTGATTAAGGGAATCTGCCTACCCAAGTCCTCTTTGATTTATCTGATAATCCTTGACTCCTTAAAAGACATTCTCTGGTACATTAGGGCAATTGCTCTGGCCTTCAAAGACAAAGAATAAGAGGATTTCTATGGGGCTATCTGCGAGAGGTAGCCCTTTCTAGTTGACAGTTGACAGTTGACAGTTGACAGTTGACAGGTATTGGGTGGAGGTATTAGGTTGTAAAAGAAGACACAGAGTTCCTAGCGCAGCAAAGCTGCAATCAATTTTAAAAACAACCGCGGAGAACGCGGAGGATACGAAATTCACTTGTCTCGCGAAGTAACTAGGACAACATAGATGATTGCCAGAAGTTACATCTATTTAAGTGAGAAAACCGAGAGTAAGAATATCGGAGTATTAAAAATATTTTATATTTAATAATATCTAAAGGTACAGAGTTGGATTATCCTGTTATCCTGTCTGCATTATCTATTATTAAAGAAGAAAAAAAGATATCGGACAGGATAACAGGATTAATAAGGAACATAGTTCGAGGAAATAAAGATAAATAAGTAAGAAAGCGGGATTCGGGATGTCTGGGATCAAGTATGTTTTTATATTTATTTTTCTCCGCGTCACTCCGTTATCTCCGCGAACTCCGCGTATTTAATAATTTCTCAATGTACAGAGTGACTGAATTGAAATGGAGAGTAGGTATAAATGATTACTCTCTTCTGTACTCACAAGAGGTGAATCAGTATGCAAAAAGTCACATTTCCGGGACACGCGGGTTTAAGCTTAGCTGGGGTGCTGCATCGGCCTGAAGAAAAGACGAATATCGACGATTGTCTCGTAATATGCCACGGTTTTAGGGGAAACAAGGACGGTGGCGGGAGGGCCGTCAGTTTGGCTGGGAAAGCGGCCAAACTGGGAATAACAGTACTGCGTTTTGATTTTTCGGGGACTGGGGAAAGCGAAGGAGATTTTGCTGATGCCACCTTGAGCAATTATATTCTTGACCTGGGTGGGGCGGTCGAATTTGCTCTTTCAGCATCAGGTGGTAAAATCATTTTGTTGGGGCGCAGCCTCGGCGGGACTGCTGCGATATGCCGGGCTGCCGGTGATGACAGGGTGGCGGCGGTGTGTTCATGGTCCGCCCCGGCTGACCTGGAAGAAACATTTATCGAACCGTGCCGACATCTGCTGGACAGCGGCAGCAGCGTGCTAAAACTTCCTGAGGGGAACGGTTTCTACCTGTTAAAACGCGAGTTTTTTGACGACCTGCCCGGACACAGTGTTACTGCGGCAGCTGCCCATATATCTCCACGCCCTCTTTTCGTGGTCCATGGGACTGCAGACGAGACGGTACCTGTTTCTCAGGGCGAAAAGTTATTTGAGGCGGCCGGCGAACCGAAAAAGAAACTGATTGTATCCCAGGGGGACCACCGTTTTTTAGCCCATTATAACTTGGTTGAAAAGCGGACGATTGATTGGCTGCTTAGCATAACAAGCAAAGGACAGGTTTGAAATAAAAATAATCTCTATGTGGTATAAAAATAATTTATGTGAAGTGGCGGAAGCTGTGGTTAACAATACAGCTATAATGGTGGTATAATTTAGACAGCAGATGTGAAATCTATGACATACTCTATAAAGAGCGGGAATTCCGGCAAAGGAGGATTTATATGCAGAAGAGGCTCATTTCCACTTTTCTGATCCACTTATTTGGAATCTCTCTGCTGCTAATCCCTAACCGATTTCAGGGGCCGGTGGTGGCCATAGTATCCGGTGTCTCATTCAGAGTCGTGGACGCGATATCAATTATTCTGCTAGTTTCGGCAACGGTATTCCTTTATACCTCTCTTATTTTATGCCTGCGGGCCCAACTCAAGCTGGTCAAACAATGTAAGTGCCCGGAAGGTGACGAGGTCGAAAAAACCGACTAACGGTTTCTAAAAGCGGGGTGGCTAAACCGGAAATGCACATAGTCCTGGTTGAACCGGAAATACCTTACAATACCGGCAACATCGCCCGGACCTGTGCGGTTACGGGCAGCGCTTTACACCTGGTAAAACCGTTAGGGTTTTCAGTGGAAGACAGGTACCTTAAAAGGGCCGGGCTCGACTACTGGCATTTGGTGGATATCCATTACTATGACAGTTTTCAGGAACTCAGGGATAATTATGACAACAGGTTTTTCTATGTGACGACTAAAGGCCGGCGTTCATATTCGGAAGCTGCCTACCGCCCGGACGATTTTCTGGTCTTTGGCAAAGAAACAGCCGGACTACCCAAAGAGCTGTTGGCAGCCAACCCGGATTACTGTATTCGGATTCCGATGATCAATGAAGCCCGTTCTCTTAATTTATCGAATTCCGTGGCCATCGTTCTCTACGAGGCCTGGCGCCAACTCGGCTTCCAGGAATAACCCAGCCCGGCAAAAAATTTGCTGTTTTTAACTTTTATACAAAAATAATGAGCTGTCCTAAAAAATTAGGGCAGCTCTCAATTGTTTGAGGTTAAGCATAAATTATCAATTATCAATTGTCAATTGTCAATTGTCAATTGTCAATTGTCAATTGGTCAGCTACCAGCCACTGTTTTGGCCGGGGGGTCGATAGTTGAAACATCAACCACATTATAACCGGCCTTTTTGAGGTCATGGACAAAACCACCGGAGCGCCCTTTAGTTTTCAAGACCAGTTCCTGCCCCAGGGAGACTATGTTATCGATACAGGTATTATGTCTGTCGGCAAAAGAAATAAGCTCAGAAAGAAACCCCCACTTCTTTTTATAGAAAATCGTAATCCTTGTCCCACCTTCACCCAGTCCGAGAGATGCGATAAAGGCATCGAGGATGTCATTTTTGGACAGTATACCAATAAGTATACTGTCTTCATCCAAAACCGGAAGGCAGCTTATCCTGCTCGTGCGCATAACCAAAGCTGCTTGTTCCACTATCATATTGGGCGCCACGAAGACGGGGTTGATCTGCATCATTTTGGATACCGGAGTCCGGGAGAGTAAATTAGACTGAAATGAAGACAGCTCCCTACCCCCGGGAAATGTTTTGACCAAGTCGGTCTCAGACGTAACTCCTATGAGGGCCTGGTTATTATCAACTACCGGTAAGTGTTTGATGTTTTTTCGTCTTAAAATAGCGAGGGCCTCACCGACGGTGGAATTATCAAATACTGTTATAACAGGCCATGACATCAGGTCTTTAACGAGCATATTGGCATCCTTTCATTATTGAAGTTTGAATTTTGCTTTCTTCGACACGAATCTACTTAATTCCTTGTAAGGAACAGTAAATTCACCGGATATTTGGCTTTATGTTAATCCCATCTGAAGGAAATAAAAGCCACCATGTCGAAACTTGTAAAAATAGTCGGTCTAATTGAAGTTAACGGTTAAAAATTATAAAGGAGGGCTTTTTTTGGCTGACAAGCAGATAAAAAGAATAGGGGTTTTAACCGGGGGAGGGGATGCCCCGGGTTTGAATGCTGTAATCAGGGCGGTTGTCAAGACTGCAATCAAAAAGTACAATCTCGAAGTTGTCGGTTTTCTTGACGGGTTTGGCGGCCTGATAAATAATATGGCCAAGAGGATGGACCTGGCTTCGGTTTCCGGAATTCTCCCGAGGGGGGGCACTATACTCGGGACGACCAACAGGGACAATCCTTTCCGCTATGCGATAATGAAGGACGGAGAGCGGGCTTATGTCGATATGTCAGACCACATTATGAGCAACCTTGAAGAAATGCAGATCGATGCCCTCGTGATAATCGGTGGGGATGGCAGCCTTAGCATCGCCAGGGAATTCTGGCAAAAAGGCCTGCCGGTAGTAGGGGTCCCTAAAACGATTGATAATGACCTGTCTGCTACAGATGTTACGTTCGGTTTTGATACAGCCCTCGTAACAGCTACTGAGGCCCTTGATAAATTGCATACCACAGCCGAATCCCACCACCGGGTCATGGTGTTGGAAGTTATGGGACGCTATGCGGGCTGGATTGCTCTCCATGCCGGAATTGCCGGAGGGGCTGACGTTATTTTAATTCCCGAAATACCGTTTATATTTGAGAATGTATGCCGAAAGATTACCAATAGAAAACTGAATGGTAAAAAGTTCAGTATTGTCGTGGTGGCTGAAGGGGCTAAACCCCTCGGTGGCGAAATGGTTATCCAGAAGATTATTGAAGACAGCGCCGACCCGATTCGCCTGGGCGGTGTCGGTAATTTGATCGGTGATGAAATCGAGAAGTGTACAGGGATGGAAACAAGGGTGACGATACTGGGCCACCTGCAGAGAGGGGGGAGCCCTACCCCGTTTGACCGGCTCCTTGCTACGAGGTATGGAGCCCATGCCGTGAGGGTTCTGATGGAGGGGAAATTTGGCTACATGGTCTGCCTCCATGGAACAAATATTGAATCTGTCCCTATCGTGGAAGCCGTTAAGGTGTTACGAACGGTATCACCGGACAGTGATATTGTCTTTGCTGCCAAGGCTGTGGGAATAGGATTTGGAGATGAATAATGAAGGGGTATCGATATGTCACAGTATAACAAGCTGGCGGATATTTATGACCATCTCGTTGCCGGTATAGATTACGAAGAGTGGGCCGATTATATAGAAGAAATACTTAAAAAGTTTTCGTTACAGACCAGATACGTGGCTGACCTGGCGTGCGGCACAGGTAATACCACCCTGCCGCTGGCTGCCCGGGGCTACGAAGTATATGGGATAGACATAGCGCCAGCCATGCTCGCCAGGGCTGCCCGGAAGGCTGAAGAGAAAGGCCTCAGGCCTCACTTTCTGGAGCAGGACATGAGACAGCTGTCCCTGCCCAGGCCGATAGACCTCATTACATGCTATCATGACGGATTAAATTATATTGTTGACCCTGCTGATTTAAGGCAGGTTTTCCGCAGGGTTCATGAGTCTCTCCGCCCCGGCGGGCTGTTTATTTTTGACCTGAATGCCGTTGAGAAGCTCTCAGGGGGTGGGGGGGAGACTACCTTTGTGGAAGATGATAACATGTCATTAATTTGGGAAACAGGCTACGACAAGGATACTGATGTCTGGGAAATCAAGCTGACAGGGTTTATCCGCAAAGGGGAACTGTATGATAAATTTATTGAGGTCCATAAAGAAAAGGCCTATAAAAATACCGAGGCCTTGACGTTTCTCAATGAAGCCGGTTTTGAGGTGCTTGATATTTACCATGGGTTTTCATTTGACCCTCCCATACCTTCTAGCAGGAGGCTGTTTTATGTAGCGCAAAGACCGGTCTGGTGAGCTCTGCCTGTCAACAAGCCCCGACGGGAGATGTTGCACTTTGGCAAGACACCTTTCCCTTCCTGTTATATCAGCAATTTTTTGAAGTCACTCATACTGACATCCCCGGTTATCCTTATCCTCTTCAGACGGCGCCGGTCAGTACCGGCATTATTTTGACCCTGATTTGTCGAGATACCTGCTTTGTAACCGGCTTGACGAACCATCTTGTCAATTTCTACGTCACTGTCCCCATACGGGTAGGCGATAAAGTTAACCGGCATGCTAAGGGCCTTTTCCAGTTGGGTTTTTGATTCACAGATTTCCCTTTGGGCCGCAGCCGGTTTAATTTTTGTTAGGTGCGGGTGGGTGAGAGTATGGGACTGAAAAGAAATCCCATATTGTTTCATGGCCCGAATCTGCGGCCATGAAAGAAGTTTTGAGCGGGCCATTCTGCCTGCATCCCAGAGGTTATAACCACCGATATCATTATTTACAAGAAAGATAGTAGCTGAAAACCCCATTTTCTTAAGAATAGGAAAGGCGAAGGTGTAGTTATCTTCATAACCGTCATCCATACTTATCACAATCGGGTGGGATGGAAGGGGTTTGCCTTTGTCCCAGTGGTCAGTCACCTGATCCAAAGAAACAGTATGATAACCGTGTTTTTTAAGGTAGTTCATCTGGCGTTCGAATAATTCCGGCGGGACCCGCAGGCCCAGACCGCCGTGGAACGAATACGGGCTGATCTTGTGGTACATCAGGATGGGGATTTTATCCCCCGGAGGGGCGACCGAAAATACCGGAACAACTGAGGATCTAAAGTAGACCAGGCTTCCTATAAGCACTACAAGTGCTGACCAAAGGAATTTTCGCATTGTCATAACAAATCCCTTTCATACACTTAATAATTTATATTGATATGAATATATCATATTAACAGGTTTTTGTAGATAGGCAGTTTAGGATTTAACCGAAGAAAATGTTGGAATATGGGTATTTGTGAAGTGAATCAAACAAGGAGGATGTGTCATGGAACCAAACGGCCAGGTAACCGATAGGGTTAGAGATGAAGTCAGGGCAGCTGTCGAAGATAGAGCCACCTGGTTATATCTTATTTTGAAGGAGTTGTCTAAAGACGGAAAAATTGAAGAGATTCCGGAAGTTAACCGAGCCATTTTTAAATTCGGTCAGATCAAGGGAGCAAAAATGCCGCCCACCGGTACTCCCGGGGAGTGGGCCCGAAACCTTATCTCCCCTGTAGGAGAAAAGGTATTTGTTCAAAGGCTCGTCAAAGGTGATGACGACGAAGCTGTAATCGAGTTTTCTTACTGTCCCCTTGTCGAAGCATGGCGTAAATTGGAGGCTTCACCGGAAGAGACAGCTTTACTGTGCCGGATGGCCAGGTGTGGTGACCACGGCCGGATTGCAGCATTTCCCCTGGAGCTTACTTTTGAGAAGCTTCTGGCCGAGGGGGATGAAGTCTGCAGATTAGTGGTTAGACCCCATAAAGAAAAACGATTATAATAGAAGAAGTAATTGTTGGGAAAGGGGATTTCTATGATTGAGGCGACGGCGATTATCCTGGCCGGTGGCAAGAGTACCCGGATGGGCAGAAATAAGGCGTTTGTCAGGGTTAAAGAACATAAGATGCTGGAAGGGGTAATCCGGGTATTGAACGGAGAATTTCCCGAAATAATAGTTTCAGCTAATGATAATTTATTTGATGATCTTGGTGTTAAAACGGTACCGGATATATTTCCGGACCACGGGCCTCTGGGCGGAATTCATGCCGGGCTGAGGACCTCGTCCTATGCCATGAATTTTCTGGTGGCCTGTGATATGCCTTTTATTGATGTAAGGCTGGCGGTCCATATGGTAAAGTCAGCTGCCGGTTACGATGCGGTAGTGCCAAGGCTTAGGAAGTACTACCAACCCCTGTTTGCAGTTTATTCCAAGACCTGCTTGACAGCCATTGAGAACCATTTGAAACAAGGCCAAAACAAGATTTTTTCTTTTTATTCTGATGTTAAAACGAGGTTTATAGGCATTGACGAGATAGGGTTGTTCGGTGATCCGGAAAAGATATTTTTCAATGTGAACACCCCTGTTGACCTTGATTTGGCAAAGGTTATGGCCGGGAGGGAAAAAGATGGATGCTAGATATCAATTGATACCGGCATGGCGGATCAGAGAGGGTGTCGGGGAGTCAATCGAAGACCCGGTCACGCGGGAAAGCCCGTTAACTATAATCCTGAATGACCGGGAACTGGTTACCCTGCTGTGTACATGGGAGCATGTAGACGAACTGGCAGTAGGTTTTCTGCAGTCGGAGGGATTTATTAAAGCCGGGGACGATATCCCGGACGTTAGAATTGACGAGGAACAGGGCTCTGCTATTGTGAAAACCGCCAGACAGGCTGCAGTTGCCGAACAGACTTTTCTCAAACGCTATATTACAACTGGCTGCGGCAAGGGTACAAGTTTCTATAACCTTTCAGACGCCGTCTGCCGGCCGGTGGAAACAGGCTTTACGGTTACTCCAGCCCAGATATTTAGATTAATGACCGAGGCCCAGCGCATGTCAGAGATGTTCAAGATAACGGGCGGCGTACACAGTTCCGCTGTCTGCACAGGGGAAAACATCCTGTTTTTCAGGGAAGATATCGGCAGGCATAATTCTGTTGATAAACTGACCGGCAGGTGTTTTTATGACCGGATAGACACCGCCGATAAAATCCTTCTTACAACCGGTCGGATTTCATCTGAAATCCTGATTAAGGCAGCCAAAATGGGTGTGCCTGTTATTGCTTCGCGGTCCGCCCCGACCGACCTGGCCGTGAAATATGCTGCGGACCTAGGGGTAACTGTGGCTGCCTTTGTGCGCAACCGGAGGATGAATGTATATACCTATCCCGAAAGGGTAAGCCCATAGGAGGAACCAAGATGATACCTATAATTTCAGTAGTTGGTTATGCCGATTCCGGTAAAACAACACTGTTGGTAAAACTTATCAAAGAATTGAAGCGCCGGGGTTACAAAGTTGCTGTGATTAAACACCATCACGGTGATTTTGCCATAGATATTCCCGGTAAGGATACCTGGAGGCATGCCGAGGCTGGGGCCAATACCGTTGTCCTGGCTTCCCCGGGCAAGGTCGCCATGATAGAGAAGACCGAAAGTGAGCTGACCCTGGACGAAATCGCTGAAAAGATTACAGGTGTTGACCTGATTATTACGGAGGGGTACAAAAAAGGTGACAAACCCAAAATCGAGGTATTCCGGTCAGAGGTGCACAAAGAACTGGTAACCCCACCTGAGGAACTGCTGGCAGTAGCCGGTGATGTCAGGTTTGCCGGTATCCCTACCTTTGCTCTTGACGACACCGCTGGTCTGGTTGATTTTTTGGTAGAGAAAGGAATTATTTTTTTAATTAGCCGCGGATGACGCGGATGCACGCGGATTTTAAAAGACGCGGATAGAAGATAAAAGGGATTGAAAAACAATTTACCACAAAGGCTAACAGGCACTGCTCAATAGTCGAAGGACACAAAGTGGCAGTGGTTCAGCAGACTAAAGTTTTCTAGCACGTTTTAGTTTTTTCTAGAAAAATAATTAATTAAAAGTTGATTAATCAAGAGAGAGAACGCGTTAGTTTGGAATAGCAGATACTTTTTGTGGTCTTTGTACTACTGCTTCGTGAAAGTTTGTTTTTTAAACTAATTTTTTTTATTTAACCACGGATAACACAGATGAACACGGATTCGAGACGATTAACACGGATAAAAACCAGACAGCTTTCTTTTATTTAAAAATAACTTTATATACAAAACATATTAACTTTACAGAATATCCCAACCCCCGGTTTTCTTCCGTAGATAAATGTGACCTTCAGCAATCAATTCATATTTGTTTCGCTGCAAACCGCACTTTTATGTGAGTAGAAAACTAAGTTTGTGTGACCTGTAACTGTTTTTTGTTTTTGTTTATAGTTTTTTAATTGGTCTAAATTCACGGCATCCATATCCGTGTTTATCCGCGCCATCCGTGTTCATCCGTGGTTGTTTTTTTAGGTTTAAATCTTTGATTGCAGCTTTGCTGCGCTAGGAACTTTGTGGTCCAATTTTATGTTTTATCCGCGTCGTTCTAATCCGCGTTAATCCGCGTTATCCGCGGCCTTTTTCAAATTGTTTGATACAGCTTTGCTGCATAAGGCTCCAACTGGGTTTTCTTTTTCTCTCTATGGTGGTGCCCCTGTTACCTAAGACCTTGCACCTGACATCTGATACCTGGCGCCACATATGTGACATGAATCATTGAATTAGGTTAAGATTCTGTGATATGATTTGAGTAATCTAAATCGTACTAATCCGGGGGGTAGAATAATGGAACTTAGTATAGAGCAGCTTAAATTGGCTTTTGAGCAGCAGGGTTACATAGCTGACGAGGAAGCGGTAGTTACCACATACCTGGCCCTGAAACTACAAAAACCCCTTCTCGTGGAAGGACCTCCGGGGGTGGGTAAAACCGAAATAGCCAAGGTTTTAGCAGGTGTCTTTGACACCGAATTAATCAGGCTGCAGTGTTACGAGGGTCTTGATGAAAACAAGGCCCTGTACGAATGGAACTACCAGAAACAGCTGATTAAAATTCAGCTCAGCCAGGTTAACAGGGAAGACCGGCGCCAGGCGGTGGAAGATAACCTTTTTTCCGAGGACTACCTGTTGGAACGGCCTCTGCTTAAAGCCATCAGGGCTGAAAAGACACCGGTCCTTTTGATTGACGAAGTGGACAAAGTTGACCAGGAATTTGAAGCCTTTTTGTTTGAGGTGCTGTCTGATTTCCAGGTTTCCATCCCGGAATGGGGCACCCTCAAATCGAGGCAGATTCCTATAGTTGTACTGACAAGCAACGGGGAACGGGAACTGTCAGACGGGCTGAAGCGCAGATGTGTCTACCTGTACCTGGATTTTCCGGACCCCGCCAAAGAACTTCGCATTATTACCGCCAAAGTCCCTGAAATCAGCCGCCGCCTGTCCCTGGAAGTGGCTAAAGCGGTCGGGTACATCAGGGAAAGACTGGAACTGAGGAAGAAGCCTTCTATTGCTGAAACCCTTGACTGGGCCAGGGCCCTCGTGGCACTGGATGCTGACAGGCTGACACCTGAAGTGGTGGACCTCACCTTAAATATTATTTTTAAAAACAAAGATGATATTGATACCTTCCGCCAGAACCTCGGCCCTCAGGAACTTGTGGCTTCTGCCGCTAATGGGACCGGGGTAGGTAAACCGGGCGGAAGGGGGTAACCGCATTGAAAAACGATATCTCTGGGGAGGACCGCCTTGACCGGGTCATCGAGTCTGTCAAACCGCCTGGGGACAGGGAATATATAGAGAACAACCTGACCCGGTTTCTGCACATTCTCCGCCACCTGGGCGTGAGAATCAGCTCAGCGGAGGCCGTTGATGCGGTAAATGCCCTTGCTGCCGTAAATATGCTTGACCGCAGGCAGGTAGAGACGGCTTTCCTGGCTACCCTCGCTAAGTCTCCGGAAGACCGGGTCATCCTCGACCGGGCTTTTCAGGCCTATTTTGTAACCCCTGAAGAAAAGGCTGAAAGGACAGCGAAGCAGCGGCAGAAAAGGGAACAAGAGGCCCGGGAAATCCAGGCTGTCCAGGATGAGTTGAAATACGAATTGGAAGACGCCGAGAACGGAGAGTCGAAAGAAGTCAGTGTCCCCCTAACAGAAGAAGAAAAAAAAATATATACCAGATTGCCGGAAGACAAAAAAAGCAGGCTGCGGGATTACCTGAAAAAGCAGTTTCAGGGAAATACCGTTAATAATCCGGAACAGCTAATTGCCAGTATGGTCAAGAGTTCGTTAAACTACTGGAAATACTATCTTAAATACCATGGTGATGGTCCGCCGGCCGTTGATTATACAGGGGATGAAGGGACAGATGAGATCCTCCGGGAAGTAGTGGAAAAGCTGCGGGATGAAGAACAGCTCCTGTACCAGGATATCCAAAACATAGCGGAGGCTGATATGCCTACAGCGACAGCTCTAATTACGAAGCTGTCCCGGAAGCTTGCCACGAGGATTTCGAGGAGGTACCACCGCAGTAAAAAGAGGCAGCGCCTCGACTTGAGAAGGACAATCAGGTACAATATCCGCTATGGCGGAACAATGTTCAGTTTAAGATACAAAACCAAAAAGGTCCAGAAACCTAAGATTTTATTGATATGTGATGTTTCGGGTTCGATGGCCAAATACGCCGGGTTTGTCCTGCAATTCATGTACGGCCTATCCAGTGTTACGGAAGAAATCGAAAGCTTTATATTCTCTGAGAAGGTGGAACGGGTTACCGCGGAGTTCGGTAAACCCCTGCCCTTTGAAATAACGATGACCGAACTCATCAACAGGAGTGAGGACTGGGGCCGGGGGACGGATTTTAACCATGCCCTGGCCGAGATAGCCAGCCAATACAAGGGTTTGTTGAACAAAGAGACCTTTGTAATAATAGTAAGTGATACTAAGACCATTAATGTCGAAAAAGCCTCGTTAAGGCTTCAGGACTTGAAGAAAAAAGTCAAGGACATTATATGGTTAAATACTCTTCCTAAAAAGCTGTGGCTGGACACCACCAGTGTGTTGGTATTTCGTCGTTACTGCCATATGTTTGAATGTAATACCCTGGCTCATTTGGACAAGATTATGCGTTCCGAGATACTTAAATAAGCCTAGGTAGAATACTTATCCATAAAAGTTTCCGCTTTTTTAAAAAAGTTGAAAAATGCTAAAATATTACTGAAATAATATTTACAGATTTAACCTGGCGGGAGGCGCTTAACGTGACGAAAAAGCTTGAGAATGTGGATATAATTGCCTTTGGAGCTCACCCGGATGATGTTGAAATTGGCGCCGGTGGTTTCTTAGCGAAAGAGGCAGCTCTGGGTTACAAAGTAGGCATAGTTGACCTGACCAGAGGTGAGATGGGTTCCCGGGGAAATCCGGAAATCAGGGCTGACGAAGCGGACCGGGCGGCTAAAATTCTCGGTGCGGTATGGCGGCAGAACCTGGCGATGCCTGATGGCAGTTTAACGGTTGACGAGGAAAGTATCATGAAGGTGGTAAGGGTGATCAGAAAATACAAGCCTTCTATAATAATCACCCCTTATTGGGATGACCGTCACCCGGACCATGTCAGGACAAGCCAGCTCATCACAGAAGCGCATTTTAAGGCCGGGCTGAAAAAACTTGAGCCGATCGATGGAGCCTACAGGCCAAATATTATTCTCCATTATTTTTTGAACAAAATGGAGAACTACTCCTTTATAGTTGATGTATCAAAAAACTACCCCCAAAAAATGGAGGCCATCAGCGCCCACGAGTCCCAGTTTGGAGCGGCCGGGTTAAAGCCGCTGGCGGTTCTGGGAGTAAAAGCGCCCCTGCAGTTTATTGAAAGCCGGGACAAGTTTCAGGGAGCCCAGATCGGCGTGGCATATGGCGAGGCTTTTTGGGTCAGAACCCCCGTGCCTATAGATGACCCAATGAAAATCTGGGGGGCTTAGGATGCGTATCGGAATTATATGTTACCCGTCATATGGGGGCAGTGGGGTAATCGCCACCGAACTGGGCAAAAGACTGGCCCTCCGGGGACATGAGGTCCATTTTATTTCATATGACCGGCCTTTTAAGCTGAACATGTTTCACCAGAACATTTTCTATCATGAGGTTGAAGTACTGGATTATCCGCTGTTCAAATTTCCGCCGTATATGATTGCCCTGGCCAGTAAAATAGCTGAAGTGAGCAAATGGGCCGAGCTTGATCTCGTCCATGTCCATTATGCAGTCCCTCATGCTGTGAGCGCCTTCCTGGCCAAACAGATGACGAGAGAGAAGCATCTGCCTATCGTGACGACCCTTCATGGTACGGATATTACAGTTGTGGGGCATGAGCCGCAGTTTTTTGATATTACCCGGTTCAGTATTGAGGAAAGTGACGCGGTTACAGCTGTTTCACGGTCTTTAAAAAATGAAACTGAACGTATATTTAACATATCCAAGGAAATCGAAGTAATCTATAATTTTATCGACCCCGATGAATACCACAGGGTCAGTGTACCGGAGCTGAAAGTGCGTTATGCGGGGGAGAATGAGAAAATCCTTATTCATATTTCAAACTTTCGCCCGGTTAAAAGGTTAAAAGATGTGGTGGATGTGTTTGCCCGGGTCAAAAAGGATGTTCCCTGCCGTCTGTTGATGGTGGGAGATGGTCCGGATGGACCGGGCATTCACCAGTATATTGAATCAAATGGTTTGTCAGACGATGTGTTCTTTTTGGGTAAACAGGAACGGGTTGTAGAACTCCTATCAATTTCCGACCTCTGCCTGCTGACATCGGAAAAAGAAAGCTTTGGCTTGGTAGCCTTGGAAGCTATGGCCTGTGGGGTGCCGGTTATCGCATCAACCGCGGGCGGGCTTCCGGAAATTATTAAAGAGGGCGAAACCGGTTATTTGCTTCCAATTGGTAATGTCGAAGCAATGGCCGATAAGGCTGTTAGGGTCTTAACGAATCCTGGCCAGTGGCTGCAGATGTCAGGAAACGCCGTAAAACATTCCGTGGAAAGCTTTCATATTGACAGGATAGTGCAGGAATATGAACAATGCTACCAAAAGGCAACAGAAAAATAGGCAAAATACGCCAAAATGAAAATAATTAGCCAAAAAAAATAGGTTTATATGGTTGACGGGCTGGAAAAATCGATATATACTAATCGGTGGACGAATGCTATGAGTTACTTAACTATTATTATTACTAGTTTAAATATTGCTTCACCAGGGATGGCTGTTTGTTGTGGAAAGGGAGGATGGCGGAATGGTCAAGCCAACTAGGATGACTAAACAAAAAAAGGTGATTCTTGATATTTTGCGAAGTACAAAGTGTCACCCTTCAGCAGATTGGGTTTATGAACAGGCTAAAAAAATCGTGCCTGATATAAGCCTCGGCACTGTGTACCGCAATCTGAACGTACTAAGGGATATGGGAGAAATACTTGAGTTGAATTATGGAAGCACATATGCCCGTTACGACGGAACACCTGAAAATCACTACCACTTCTGCTGCGAAAAATGCTACAATCTCTATGATGTGACAATTCCTGTTTATCATGGACTGGATAAAATGGTTCATGATACTACCGGCTTTGATGTAAGATACCATCGGATGGAGTTTTACGGGATATGTGATACATGCAGACTTTCTTCATAATCAGGTGATAAAATCAAAGACCAAGCGTAACCAATAGGTACGCTTGGTCTTATTCATTGGAACAGCTCTCATCATTTTACAATTCGAAGGTGTCGCCCGGGTTGAGGACCGCCACCTGGATGCCGGTCTCGTCTTCTACGGCGGACTTAAATTTGTCCGGATCCTGAGTGATAATGTCCCAGGTATTGTAGTGAGTTGGGATAACATACCTGGGTTTGAGCATTTTAACAGCTTCCAGAGCGTCTTCCGGTCCCATCGTGTAGTTGTCGCCTATAGGCAGGATGGCCAAGTCGATTGGGTGAAGCCGTCCGATCAGCTCCATATCTCCGAACAGACCGGTATCTCCGGCATAGTAAATCGTTTTACCGCCAATGAAGATGAGGAAACCACAGGGCTGCCCAAGATATTCCACGGGATTGGTCCCGATGGAACTACCGTGCAGGGCGACAGTCATTTTGACGGTGAACTCCCCAAAGTTATGTTTACCTCCGATGTACATGGCATGAGTTCTGGCTCCCCTGACGCCGCAGTAGCGGGCCACTTCAGTGACTGTAATAATTATGGCATCATTCTGTTTGGCGATTTGAATGGCATCACCCAAGTGGTCAGAGTGGCCGTGGGTAACGAGGATCCAGTCTGTCTTGATTTCGCCTGCCCTAATTACTGCCTGAGGATTATCGTCCAGAAATGGGTCAATAATTAAGGAGGTTCCTCCGTTCTGCAGGAAGAAACAGGCATGACCCAAGAATTTTACAATCATCTTTAACACCCCTTATCTCTTTTCTTCTAGGTTATCAAGATTTGCTCATATTGACAAGAGAAAACCTTATACCGGCAGCCTGCCAACAAAAGCCCGTGCACTGTACTGGTATCTGTTTGTCTGAATTCATTTTACTCGGCGGGCTTTTTATAACTAAGTATTAAATAAATGTTAAAATCTTCGCGTTTTAATTTAAAGGATAATTGCTTAAAAAGGACGAATCAACATATATTTAAAGTATATTTGTCTTGTTTCATGGCAAGGAGGGTGCTCTGATGAAGGAAGTTACTGCCTTCGGTTCGTTAAAAATCAGAAACAGTTTTATTTTAATCATTGTTATGGTCCCTTTATTTGCTGTGTTTCTAACTTACGAGGCTAATCAACAATCTGCAGCCATGCGCGGGGCTTTAACCGAGCGGGGAGTAATCCTGGCCCAGACGGGAGCTACCACAACCGGAAATATGCTCACTATGGCAATTAAACAAGGCAAACTGACAGAAGAGCAGATTTTCGATACGGATTACCGGGTTATACCGGGCACCAGTCCCCAGAAATACAACACTGAATATGACTCCTATACAGACGAAAACCTCAGGGAAATAGAGGACTCGTTTTTGCAGGACAAGGTAATAGTCTTTGCTGTGGCCGTAGATGTTAACGGCTACCTGCCAACTCACAATACCATGTACTCGAAGGCTGGCGGGGGGCTCAACTTTGACCGCACAAAACGAATTTTTGCGGATGATGTCGGTATTGCTGCCGCCCATAACCTTGCGCCCTATAAGTTTCAGGAATACAAGCGGGACACGGGTGAGGTGATGTGGGATATATCAACTCCAATCTATGTGAACGGCCGCCACTGGGGCGCTTTCCGAATTGGTTTTTCTATAGATGAGACAAACAGGCAGATAGCTGCTGTGATAAACCGGGTGGTTTTATCAGGCGCCATTCTAACCATTGCCCTTATCCTGTTAGCAATATACATATCCAACCGGATTTCCAACCGGGTCAGACTCCTGGCTGAAGAGGCCAACCGGGTAGCTGCAGGGGATTTAAGCTCCAGCGACCTGTTTGTTGATGTCCGCCATGACGAGGTAGGCGGTCTGGCCAGGTCGTTTGCCAACATGGTTATCAAACTGCGCAGTTTGGTTGAGAAGACCCAATACTCAGCCAGGTTGATAGATAACTACACCCGTGACCTTCTACAGAGCACGGAAAATGTTGCCGAAACCGCCAATACAGTTACATCGAAAATGACGCAGGTTTCAGTTGCGATGAAAAAAATGGAAGACAGTATGGAGAATATAGCCGAAACCTCCAAACGTGTTTCGGAAGAGCTTTCCGGCGCCGAGGTTTCTTCCCAGAGGTTCCTGGACAATATGGAGGAGAGCAAACAGGCGATGTCTGTTGCCCACAACGTGGTCAAGGACCTGGAATTTCACGTGGATAAAGTGGGGCAGTTTATTCAGGTTGTCAGCATTCTGGCTGAACAAGCCGGTTTAATGTCCTATAAAATTGTCAAGGAAGCAGCACATTACTGCACCGCAGGTAACGAGATGGCGGCCCTGGCCACCGAGGTACAGAGTAACGCCGAAGATGCCGCCAAAACCACCAGGGATGTTTCCGAACTGTTCCAGACAGTCAGGGATTATGCCCGTCAAGCTTCTAAAACCTTGGAAGGTCACCAGAGTGTAATCCTGGAGGGGATAAAAGTGGCCCGGATTTCCAGCAACTCACTGAATACGGTAGTCTCAGACCTGCAAAACATCGCGGAATTAACGAAGGAGGTATTGGAAAACAGTAAACAGATGGTTGACGGTGTGGGTGGTATAAACTCAGATGTGAAAATCCAGACCGACCTTGTCAAACGCTTTGCTGATGCCGCCGAAACTCTTGAACTGCTTGTCGAAGAACTGCAGGAAACGCTTGAGACGATAAAGGTATAGAGCCAAATGAGGTAGAACGTGTTGGCGCCAACAATTAGGGTAATGACAAATAAGAAGTTTCAAACACTCCACGACAACTAATATAAAAAAAAGCTCAGGTCGATTACGGCCTGGCTTTTTTTTGCCTTAAAGGTACTGTTTTAAAAAAGAAACCACAGAGTAGATGTTTACTGATAACTCTCTGTGCCCTCTTCTTTTCCGTGAATCCTGACATCTCTGTGCGCTCTGTGGTGTCTTGTTAAGACGTTAATTGCATAGGTGGTAGGGGGAGGGGGTAGGCTAAAACCGCCGGGTCTTGCGGACGCGGATCCAGTAGCGCTTCAGGAGAGCCTTTGAAATGACAACCGAAGTATTAATACCTAATCTGAAAATTGTTTTTTGCGGGACAGAACCGGGACAGAAATTTTGGGAAATCCTCCACCGCGTAGGATTAACACCTGTGCGCCTAAAAACAGGGGAGGACCGGTCGTTAAACCATTATGAAATGGGCCTGATTGAATTTGAAGGCCAAACTCTAACGGGTCAGGTTCAAAAATTCAAGCCTCTGATACTCTGCTTCAATGGGAAAAAGACGGCTAAAAGTTATCTCAAGAGCCGGAACATAAATTACGGTTTTCAACAACAGAAAATTGGTTTCACCAAAGTGTTTGTCGCCCCATCCACAGCCGCCAGCGCAGGCAGGTACTGGGATGAAAAATGGTGGTTTACGCTGGCCGACAGTGTGGGGACAAATGTTACCAGGATCAGTCCAGATAATTATTACGAACCGGACGAAATCTGTAAGGCGATGAAGAGTATCAACCCCCAAACCGGTCAGGCCGTTAACACCACTGAAGCCGACTTCATTAATGCTGTCAGGGATATTGAACTGCACTACTCCATTCCCCTGCATATGAAAAACATGTTTGAAATCTCCAAGGCGCTGTTTGCTTACGGGTATCTTTATTACCCGTTCTGCACCCTGGCCACGGAACAGGCTTTAAAAAGCCTGGAAGCTGTAATATCACTCAAGTATGACCTGATTGGGGGGCCCAAGGAAAATAAGCATGGCCTTTCCCCGGTCCTGGCAGATAAAATAAATTACCTTTATTCCAAGAGATTGGTCTCTAAAGCTCAGAAAGAAGTCCTCCATGACTGCCGCCTGCTGCGGAACCTTTCATTCCACTCCGGGTATCAGCAGATACTCGGTCACTATGTGGAAACCTTAAGTATAATCTGCCTGCTGATGAATGACATCTGGAAGGCTTAGCCGGTGCACCCTGTAAAGGTTCCTACTGCGGCAAAGCGGTGTATGTCCGGGCTCCTAGAATAGTAATCACTGCATAAAACAGCGCCATCGATACGGCTGCCGCCAGGGCTTTGTGGCTAGGCAGCTTTTTTTTGTTCATCTGTAGTTTATGTAACATCCTTAGCTTTTTCACCATATTATGTACCCGAAAGGAGGAATATACATGGTCAATGGATTATTATTTGATGGTGTAGTAGAGGGTTCTATCAGCGGTGGAGACACCTCTGCAACTGTTACGGCTGAAGTATCATGTGTCAACTCGGTCCCGACCGGGAGCATTTCCGGCACGGTAGAAACTTTTACCGGTACAGGGACCAGTGAATTCACCTTCTCTTCCAACCAACCGCTTATCGTGGCGACTCTCAAAACCAGCGCCCTGCAGAGTGTGGGAGCATTTTTTACGGATGTCACTGTAAGGAATGTCACAACCAATACCACCACTACCGGCTGTTCGGCTGAGTTAACAGCTACCAGGCTGAGCAGTGAATTGTGGATAGGGTCATTCACCGTATTTTGCCCTACTGGGCCTAACCTTTTTATATTTGGCACGTTTAGCGGTGATGTAGTAGTTAACAGACAGGTATTCTGTAAGCCGCTGCTTTAAAAACAGTGGCCAGTGACCAGTGGCCAGTGGCCAGTGCCTAGGATTCACTATGGAGTACGGAGAAATGTAGGATTCATATCGTCGTGATGCCTCGTTCCGCATTGAGCGGAACGAGGCGAAATGGTTGGTTCGCGCTTTGGCGCGAACCTTCCTATTTTATAATTTAATCTTAACCCTCTGCCCCAGGACATTGTCCATTTCCTCCGCCTTTTCCCCTGAATCCATAGGTAGTTTGCCCATCACTACGTGTTCCCCGGTATTATCAAATCTCATGATGATTTTATCCCCTGGTTCGAGAGCCAGCCTATCTAAGACTGCACCCGGTAAATCAATGCTGTTGTTTTTATTAACTTCCACAACGTACTCAGCCATTTTGAGCCCCCCTTTATGCGAATTCGTTAATAGTTTTACATGTATATAGTGTAGGATAAACTTTTATAAATATACCTTTTTATTTGTAACAGGCTGTCTCATTTTTAATTCTCTGGGCAGGAGATAACCCCAGCTAAAGCGAATTTTATTACGCTGGAAAAAATCGATTCACCGGAGGTTACTTCATGTCCGAAGGCTTTATCCACCTGCATGTTCATACTGAATACAGCCTTTTAGACGGGGCGGCCCGGGTCAAAGAACTGGTCGCCGCCGCCGCTGCAAAAGGGATGCCGGCCCTGGCGATTACTGACCACGGGTCGATGTTTGGCATCGTGGAGTTTTATAAAGCGGCGAAGAAAGCAGGGGTTAAACCCATCCTGGGCTGTGAAGTTTACGTGGCGCCACGGACGATGGAAGAACGGGAACCGGGGAAGGATGACGCCAACTATCACCTGGTCCTGCTGGCTGAGAACAAAACCGGGTATAGAAACCTCCTGCATATTGTATCTGAGGCATACACCCGCGGTTTCTATTATAAACCGAGGACAGATAAGGATACTTTAAGAAGATACAGCGAAGGCCTGATAGCCTTCAGCGCCTGCCTGGGCGGGGAGATTCCCACTGCCGTTCTCAACCGGCAGTATGACCGGGCCAGGGAGGCGGCGCGGGAGTATGAGGAAATCTTTGGCCGGGGCAGCTTCTATTTGGAACTGCAGGAACACTGTTTGGAAGGGCAGGGGACCGTCAACACCGAACTCGTTAAGATCAGCCGGGAGACGGGCATACCCCTTGTTGCCACGAACGACCTCCACTATATCAAAAAAGAGGATGCCGAGGTCCAGGATGTCCTGCTCTGTATAGGCACGGGCCGCACCGTAGAGGATGAGGACCGGATGGCATTCGGTACCCCGGAGTTTTACCTGAAGGATGCCCGCGAAATGGCCCTCCTGTTTGGGGAATATCCGGATGCCTTGGCCAATACGGAGAAAATAGCGGAAAGGTGTAATGTCACCCTTGATTTTGACCACACCTACCTGCCTGATTACCGGATTCCGGCGGGGCATACTGCTGACTCATACTTACGCCAAATCTGCCTGGAAGGGCTGGCCGGACGGTATCCTGATGCCGGTGATGACATTACAAACCGCTTGGACTACGAACTTAAAGTAATCAGCGACATGGGTTTCCCGGGATATTTTCTGATTGTCTGGGATTTTATCAGGTTTGCCAGGGAGAACGGGATTTTAGTAGGACCCGGCCGGGGGAGTGCGGCCGGCAGCCTGGTGGCCTATGTGCTGGGTATCACCAATATAGACCCCTTAAAATATGACCTGCTTTTTGAACGGTTTCTTAACCCGGAACGTGTCAGCATGCCTGATATTGACATAGATTTCTGTTACGAAAGACGGGAAGAGGTAATCCGTTATGTGATCGAACATTACGGAGTTGAGCGGGTTGCCCAGATTATCACCTTTGGGACGATGGCAGCCCGCGCCGCTATCAGGGATGTCGGCAGAGCCCTCAATATGCCTTATGCCGAGGTGGATAGGGTGGCCAAGCTTGTCCCAGCGGAACTCGGTGTAACTCTGGAAAAAGCGCTCGATGCCGGCAGTGAACTGCGCCAGCTTTATGACATCGACCCCGGGGTACAGAAGCTGTTGGACATGGCCAGGGCTATCGAAGGTATGCCCAGGCATGCTTCTACCCATGCCGCCGGAGTGGTTATCGGGAAGGAACCGCTGACCACTTATCTACCGCTGTACAGGTCTTCGGATGGGGTCGTGGCGACCCAGTTTCCGAAGGATACCGTAGAGGAAATCGGCCTCTTGAAAATGGATCTCCTTGGTCTGAGGACCCTTACCGTTATCGGTAATGCCATCGAGATTATTAAACACACCAGCGGAGAAGAAATAGATATTGATGCGATTCCCCTCAATAACAAGACGGCCTTTGAAATGCTCGGCCGCGGTGATGCTATAGGGGTATTTCAGCTTGAAAGCTCAGGCATGCGAAGTATCCTTAAGGAATTAAAGCCCGAGGTTTTTGAGGACATCATCGCTTTGGTTGCCCTGTACCGTCCCGGCCCTTTAGGGAGCGGGATGGTAGAGGACTTTATCAGGCGTAAGCACGGCCAAAGCCCCATTACCTACCTGCACCCGTCCCTGGAACCCATCCTGCGCGAGACCTATGGAGTCATCCTGTATCAGGAACAAGTCATGCGTATAGCCGGTGACCTGGCCGGGTTTACAATGGGTGAAGCGGACTTACTGCGGCGGGCTATGGGCAAAAAGAAACCTGAGGTCATCAGTGGTCTGCGGACCCAGTTTATAACCGGGGCTGAAGCTAAGGGGATTGAACCGAAAACAGCGGGCCAGATTTTTGACCTGATGGAATACTTTGCCGGATACGGATTTAATAAAAGCCACAGTACCGCTTATGCCATGGTGTCTTACCAGACCGCATACCTCAAAGCCAATTTTCCGGTGGCCTTTATGGCAGCCCTCCTGACGAGTGTAATGGATTCCGCCGGCAAGGTGTCCCTCTATATAGAGGAGTGCCGCAAGGCCGGGATAGAAGTCCTGCCTCCTGATGTGAACGAGAGCCTCGTGAATTTTACAGTTGTCACCGGCAAAATCAGGTTTGGCCTGGCTGCTGTAAAAAACGTCGGCCGTGGGGCGATTGAAAATATTATTGAAGCGCATCAAAAAGAAGGGCCTTTTAAATCATTTCAGGATTTCTGTGACCGCACCGACCACCGCCAGGTTTCCAAAAGAGTGCTGGAAAGCCTGATAAAATGCGGGGCAGCCGACTCTCTTGGCCCAAGCAGGGCGCAGCTGACAGCAGTCTTGGATACCTGTGTCCAGGCCGCTCTAAAAAGACAAAAAGATAAAGAAAACGGCCAGATTTCCTTTTTTGACCTGGGAGGCAGTAATCCGGTCATAGCCCCAAGTGAGATTAACCTGTCCGAGGTTCCGGAATACCCCGCCAAAGAGCTGCTGGCTATGGAGAAAGAGGTTCTGGGCCTTTATATCAGCGGACACCCCTTAAAGGAGTATGAAAACATCCTGCGGGAAAAGGTATCCCATACCACTGCGCAATTGGGTGAACTTGTTGACGAAACCCCTGTCGTAGTTGGGGGAGTAGTGGCCGGGATGCGTAAAATAACGACCCGTTCCGGGGAACCCATGGTGTTTATGGTTTTGGAGGATCTCCTGGGGACCGTGGAAGTAATTATTTTTCCGCGGGTTTACCGGGAAAAACATTCTCTGGTAAGGGCTGACGCCCCTATCCTGGTTAAGGGTAAAATAAATTTTAACACAAGGGATGAGCAGACTAAGGTAATTGCTGAGGATATAAGAAGCCTGGACGACAGTGACCGGCAGTCCAAACCCACAGTCAACCTCTATTTAAAAGTGCCTGAACAGGATGGGGAGAAATGCCTCGGGGAAATCAAAGGTATTTTGCGCCAATATCGCGGTACAACCCCGGTCTACCTGTATTTTGAGTCAAATAAAAAAATTATTCGGACTAAAGAGGAATGGTGGGTAGACCTGGAATCCGGCATTGTTCATGAACTCTCCAGACTTCTCGGGGATGCCGGCCTTCATATCAAGGAGTGACCGGGGGATTTCTTGCATAACAGGATAAATTATGGTATTATAACCTTGCTTGATGCAAACTAGATGAGGTGGTTAAACATGAAAGAACCCTCTATTACCGGTGAATATATTGTTATCAAGGCTCTGGAAAACGGGGTGAACATTATCGGGTTGACCAGGGGGTTAGACACGAAATTTCATCATACTGAAAAACTTGATAAAGGGGAAGTGATGATTGCCCAATTTACAGAACATACTTCAGCGATGAAAATAAGAGGTAAAGCCCAGATTTTTACGAAACACGGCCAATGCGAATCAGGCCTTTAATACAACACCTAATCCAGGGTAAAACTTACTCTGGATTTATTAATATAAACCCCCTGAGCAAAACTTTCCTTGGCTGGATTTCGATAGAAACTTTTATGTTATTTAGTTTAAAAATAAAGGAATATAGACAATACTAGTCGAAAAGACTATTGTATGAATTGCGGCTTCACTTAGGAGTAGGAGAGAGGGGGCTTCCCTGGGCATGTGGACAGTGGTGTACATTGCGCCTAACCGATTAGTTGCTGAATCCCTCCAAGGCATCTTGGGCAACGAAGGATTGTTGGTCATGTTGCGAGCTATTGGGCTGCCGCATGTGGGTGACGCCAGCGCTGTAGAAATTCTGGTTCCCGAATCCGAAGTTGATGAAGCCTTGGAGATTCTGAATAGCGCTGTAAGATAGATAACTGGCCGCTGGCCGCTGGCCACTGGCCACTGTTTTTAGTGGGCGGAGAGAGATGAGGTGCCAAACCTAAATGTTAAAAGATCTGTTTCGTAAACCCAAGTATGTTACGGTCCATGCGGATACCGTTAGAAAAGACATACCTGAAGGTTTATGGCAAAAGTGTCCGACTTGTAATGAGATTTTATACAGTAAAGAACTTGAGAAAACAATGAAAACCTGTGGTAAATGCGGGTATCATTTCCGGATGGGGGCCAGGGAGAGAATTAACGCTACGATTGACGAAGGAAGTTTTTCTGAGCTGGATGCCGACTTGGTTTCAGCTAACCCCCTTGGTTTTGCCGATTACCCTGTAAAGATTGCGAAATCCCAGGAAGCCACGAAATTGAAAGACGCTATTGTGACCGGAGAAGCCGTTATTGACGGCAAACCGGTTGTTATTGGGGTAATGGATGCCGGTTTTGTAATGGGTAGCATGGGTTCAGTTGTAGGTGAAAAAGTGACCCGGGCTGTTGAAAAAGCCATTGCAAAAGGGGTCCCGCTCATTATTTTTTCTGCCTCCGGGGGAGCAAGGATGCAGGAGGGGATAATCTCTTTAATGCAGATGGCCAAAACGTGTGGAGCCCTGGCGAAATTGAATGAGGCCAGGCTTTTGTATATCTCGGTTGTTACTGACCCCACGACCGGTGGAGTGACAGCCAGTTTTGCCACGATGGGAGATATTATCGTGGCTGAGCCGGGGGCCTTAATTGGCTTTACAGGACAGAGGGTAATTGAACAGACAATAAGGCAGAAACTGCCCGAAGGTTTCCAGACCTCCGAATTTTTACTGGACCACGGGTTTATCGATATGGTTGTGCCCAGGATGCAGATGAAAAACACCTTAGCGGCCCTTCTGGATCTGCATACAAATGGGGGGACTGACAATGTCTAGCCAACTCTTGGATTTTGAGAAGCCGCTGATTGAGCTGGAAGCCAAAATAGAGGAATTAAAGAAGTTTAGTAAGGAAAAAGGGATTGACCTTGCGGATGAAATTAAAACCCTTCAAACGAAATCTGAAACCCTTAAAAAGAATATCTACGGTAATTTAACACCATGGCAGAGGATATCTATCGCCAGGCACCCCGAACGTCCGGGAGTGATAGATTACATAAAAATGCTTTTTGAGGGATTTATGGAAATGCACGGTGACCGTTACTATGGCGACGACCCGGCTGTAGTTGGCGGGATTGCCAGGTTTAACGGCCAGCCTGTTACCGTTATCGGCCATGTCAAGGGCAAGAACACCAAAGAAAATCTGGCCCGGAATTTCGGAATGCCTCACCCGGAAGGCAACAGGAAGGCCCTTAGGCTTATGGAACAGGCCGAAAAATTTGGCCGGCCGGTGTTTTCTTTTGTTGATACCCCGGGTGCTTACTGCGGTATCGGCGCGGAGGAGCGGGGCCAAGCCCAGACTATTGCCGCCAGCCTGACCAGGATGATGACCCTCAGAGTACCGGTTATCCCAACGATCATAGGTGAAGGCGGAAGCGGCGGCGCGCTGGCTATTGCCGTGGGAGACTACATATTGATGCTGGAAAACGCTGTTTATTCAATAAGTACCCCGGAAACATTTGCCTCAATTCTGCTGAAAGACTCCACAAAGGCTCAGGAAGTAGCCGGGGCCATGAAGATGACGGCCCGGGACTTAGAAGGGTTTGGGGTAATAGATGAGATTATTGCCGAACCCTTGGGGGGAGCTCACAAGAATGCCCCGGAAATGGCCAAGACACTTGGGAAAAGCCTGCAGAAGGCTTTGAATTCTGTAAAAAAACTGCCTCCTGAAAAAATGTTGGAAAAGAGATACGAGAAATTCCGCGGCATAGGCCAATTAATTTCAGGATAAAATAGGTATGCTAGTTGCTAGTTGCTAGTTGCTAGTTGATAGTTGCTAGTTGCTAGTTGATAGTTACGGGTTACCAGTTGCTAGTCGCCAGTTGCCAGTTGCCAGTTGCTAGTCAAGGGATCTTACTAACCGCACTAGCCACTAGTCACTAGCCACTATTTTTTTAGGGGGGCCGAAATTTGAAGAGGATTGGTGTTTTGACGAGCGGTGGGGACGCGCCCGGGATGAATGCCGCGATTAGGGCCGTTGTCAGAAAGGCCGTTTTCAGCGGGGTTGAGATATTTGGAATCCAACGCGGATATTCAGGCCTTGTCAGCGGCGAATTCAGACCTATGAACCTCAGTTCGGTGGCAGATATTATTCAACGCGGCGGGACGGTTCTGAGGACTGCCCGTTCTGAGAGTTTCCGGACCCTCGAAGGCCGTCAAAAAGCAGCCTACAACCTGCGGGAAAACGGAATCGAGGGCCTTGTCATCATAGGGGGGGATGGCTCGTTTAGAGGCGCCAAGTGCCTCAATGACGAACACGGTGTGAAATTTATAGGCGTACCTGGCACGATTGATAATGATATCCCGTGTACAGACTACAGCATCGGATTTGATACAGCAGTAAATAACGTAGTTGAAGCGATTGATAAAATAAGGGATACCGCAACCTCACATGAACGGACGTACATTGTGGAAGTGATGGGGCGTAATTCCGGCTTTATAGCTCTAGAGGCCGGACTGGCAGGTGGCGCTGAATCCATCCTGATTCCGGAGATAGAGGTTAACCTCGATGAGGTAATCGAAAAATTATGGCGTGGTTATAACCGCGGCAAACTCCATAGTATCATCATTGTCGCCGAAGGGGCTGCCAGCGGGATTGAGATAGGTAAGCTGATCCAGGGAAAAACAGGTTTTGACACCAAGGTCATAATTCTTGGCCACCTCCAGCGGGGGGGCACTCCCACTGCCTTCGACCGGACGATAGCCAGCAGGCTCGGGGCATTAGCTGTTGACTTGTTAATGGAAGGCAACGACCAAAAGATAGTTGGTGTAGTGGCAGGCAGCATCAAGGAGTTTGACCTGGATTGTGCATTGAACGAGAAAAAGACCATTGATAAATCGGTTTACGAATTGGCAGGTATTCTTGCCATCTAATGAGGTGATTCCAATTGCGCCGAACTAAAATAGTCTGTACGATCGGTCCGGCCAGCGACTCGACCGAAATATTAAAAGCAATAGTCTCACACGGTATGAATGTAGCCAGGCTGAATTTCTCCCATGGGACCCACGCTGACCATGCTAAACGTGTTGAGTCTATCCGCCGGGCCGCCGGTGAGCTCGGTGCCGTTGTCGGACTCATGCTTGATACAAAAGGTCCGACAATCAGGACCGGCCTGGTAGAAGGTGACAAAATCAATCTTGTCACCGGTGGCACAATAGTATTGACCACTGATGAAATAATGGGTACGGCCGAACGCATGTCAATTACTTATCAAGGGCTTCCGGCCGATGTCCGGCCGGGTAAAAAAATCCTTCTGGCAGACGGGCTGATCGAACTCCAGGTGGTATCAGTTGAACAGACTGATATAGTATGTAAAATTGTCAATGGCGGTGAGATTGGCAGCCAAAAAAATGTAAACCTTCCCGGGATTACTGTTAATCTCCCGGCAGTTACTGAAAATGATGTCGCCGATATCAGGTTTGCCGTAGAAAACGGATTTGATTTTATTGCTGCCTCATTTGTCAGGAAAGGCGCTGATGTCCTGGCCATCAGAAGGGTATTGGAAGAAAATGGCTCTGATATCCAGGTTATTGCCAAGATTGAAAGCCACCAGGGAGTACAAAACACAGATGAGATTTTAAAGGTGGCTGACGGCATTATGGTGGCAAGGGGTGATATGGGGGTTGAGATACCCACCGAAGAAGTCCCCCTAATTCAGAAAATGATTATCCAAAAATGCAACCGGGTAGGCAAACCGGTGATCACAGCCACTCAAATGCTTGAATCAATGATGAACAACCCCCGTCCCACCAGGGCAGAAGCTACCGATGTGGCCAATGCCATATTTGATGGAACTGATGCCATCATGCTTTCAGGTGAGACAGCTGCCGGCAAATATCCTGTCGAGGCAGTGGTGATGATGGACAGGATTGCTGTGAGGACCGAAAGAGCACTCGGCTTTGAGGAACTGCTGGGAAGAAAAGAAATATCACCCTTAAGGACTGTCACAGATGCCATCAGCCACGCGACCTGCTCAACGGCAATGGACCTTGGTGCTACGGCGATTATTACTTCAACCAAGTCGGGACATACCGCCCGGATGGTTTCCAAATACCGCCCGAAAGCTCGTATTATTGCAGTTACACCCAAAATGGATGTGGTCAGGAAACTGAGCCTGGTTTGGGGTGTAATCCCCCTTCTGGTGTCAGAGACGAGAGGCACTGACGAAATGGTGGCCTCGGCTATTAAGGCAGCCCTTTCAGCGAACCTGATCAAGTGCGGGGAACTGGTAGTGATAACAGCTGGCATTCCGGTTGGGGTTCCAGGTACAACAAATATGCTGAAAGTGCATATAGTCGGTGATGTTGTAGCCAAAGGTACCGGCATAGGCGCCAGGGCTGTTACAGGTAAGGTAAGGGTGGTGCGAACAGCCAAGGAGGCGATTGAAAACATCCGTTCCGGCGAAATCCTGGTCTCTGTTTCAACCGACAGGGACTTTGTCCCGGCCATGGAAAAGGCTGCTGCTGTAATTACAGAAGCAGGCGGCTTAACGTCCCATGCGGCAATTGTCGGCCTCAACATCGGCATCCCGGTTATAGTTGGTGTTGAAGGAGCCGCTTCAATACTGCAGACAGGTATGACCATAACTGTGGACGTATCGAGGGGTCTGATATACAAAGGCGCTACCAGGGTACTGTAAGGGTGCCCGCCTGGATGCAGTTAAAGGGGAATCAGAGTAACAGCGCAGACCGGTTGTTAAAAGCTGTAGAAGGTAACTAAAGCATAAATTTAAAAACAAAGCCCTAACCTGGAAGCGGTTAGGGCTTTTTTTATTTGGGGGGGACAGCTTAAGGAAGGTTTTTACAGGGCCGGCGTGGAATTGCTAATTAGCCAAAAAAGTGGAGGGGAATTTTATGAGGAAACTGAAGAAGTCAAGATTTTTGCTTGTTATCATGCTGGTTTTTGCTTTATTAGTCCCTCAAGGCGTTTTCGCTTCAACCATCCTGCCAACAGTTGAAAACAAAGGCTTATCAAACTCCTCCCGGGGTGAACCTGCGCGACCGCAGCCGGAGTTTAAACAGGGAGAAATTATTTTTAAAACCAATGGTAAGGACAAAGATGCCTTTTATATCTTGAGAAAGTATAAACTGACCGTTCTGCGCAATGACAGACGGTTTGGTTATATCCTTGCCTCTGCTCCGGGTGGAACCGATGTTGAAAAATTAGTTATGGCTTTAAACAGAGAAAGTTCGGTTCAATACTCACAGCCGAATTATATATACAAAACCTTTGGCAGGCCCAATGACCCCCAGTATTCAAGGCAGTGGGCCATGCCAAAAATAAATGCCGAAAAGGGATGGGGGTTGGTTAAACCCGGTTCCAGCGTAATCATGGCGATACTTGATACAGGCGCAGATGTAAACCATCCTGACCTTAAGAACAGGCTGGTCCCTGGGACCAATACAGTCAACCCCTTGAAAAGCACCCGTGATGATGTTGGCCACGGGACTCATGTGGCCGGGATTGCCGGGGCTGCTATAAACAACGGCCAGGGCATAGCCGGGGTGGCCGGTTTTGCCAATATAAAAATTATGCCTGTAAAGGTATTTGACGGCTCCGGCGGGGGCAGTGATATTTCCATCAGTGACGGGATAATCTGGGCCGCAGACCATGGCGCCAGGGTCATGAACATGAGCTTTGGCAGTTACTATCAATCAGATGTTTTAAATGAAGCCATCGATTATGCTTATAAAAAAGGTGTGGTTATGGTAGCAGCTGCCGGCAACTGGGCTTCCCAGGATATCAGTTATCCGGCCGCCATCTCCAAAGTCATGGCTGTTTCCGCCACAGATAAGAACGACAAGCTGGCCGATTTTTCCAGTTACGGTCCCCTGATTGATGTCTGTGCCCCGGGGGACAAAATCTACAGTACTATCTGGGACCCATACAAGGGTTCATCATACTCGGAGATGAGCGGCACTTCTATGGCTTCCCCGATGGTAGCTGGGCTGGCCGCATTACTGTTAACCAAAAATCCGAAACTGACTAATGATGAGGTAAGACAGATAATTGAAGCTTCTGCCACCGATTTAGGTGACCCCGGTTGGGACCCAAAGTTCGGGCATGGCATGATAAATGTCGCCAAAGCGCTTACTACATCACTTTACAAACTTGATGATTCTAACGGGACAGTGCAAAAAGCCGTTTACCTTGTAAATGGGGTCTCCAAAAAAGGGAAAATCGATTATGGCAGTGATATTGACTGGTACAAGGTAGATGTTCCGGAAAAAAGCCATCTTCAGGTGGAGGTTCTCCCTGCCGGCAAGGTTAGCCCAGGTGTCGAAATATATGACGGTTCAGAGGAATTAGTCGCTTCATTTAACACCGGCGGCAGTTCGAAGGATGACGAATCAGACGAGGAAGAGTTCTTTAGGCCCAGGCCCTCCCTGAAAGTTGCTGAAGCCGTATATGGTTTGGTTACAGACTTAGACGGCGGAGAATACTACATTAGAGTTTTCGGGAACCATTTCCGCTGGTCTGAAGACGATTATGTCGTCACAGCCCGGGTAATTCCGGAAGCTGCCCTGGTTAAGGATTTAAATGAGCCGAACGATTCCTCTGAGGAACCCAAAAAAATGTTCGTTGGGACACCCGTCAGCGGCGCTGTCTTAAGTGGAGATGACCAGGATTGGTTTCAGATTGAGCTCCACCGCAGGGCTTACCGGGTTAAGGTGGATGTTCCGGAAGGACTCGACCTGGCTGTTGACATTGAGCTTAAAGAGAGCTCGAGTATGGAATCTGATTATGACTATGAGTATGGCGCCTGGTACAGTGACACAATAAACAAAGGTGGCTTGGGGCAGGACGAGGATGGGGTTATAATTTTGCCTGAAAAAGGAGCAGGTACTTATTTAATCAATGTCTATGAGGCGAGCGGCGGTGCAGTAAACAGTAATTATACCGTAACGATTACCGAATTTAATTTACGGCCTGACAAATACGAGAATAATGATACCTGGGAACGTGCTTCCGGGATAAAGCTGCGGGAGGAAATAACAGCTAATTTCGACCGGGAAGAAGATGAGGACTGGTACCAGATCCGCGTAGATAATACCGGGATACTTAAAATCGACTTACAGGAGCCGCAGAATACACATTATTACTTAAATTTATACAGTGACCCGGAAGCAGAACCGGTCGGTAAGAGCAGCTACAGGTACTCATATGATATGGAAGAGGACGAACCCCGCTCCTTTGAATTTAAGGTCAACCCCGGGAATTACTATTTTAATATTTATACCTGGGACCGGATTACCGCAGAAGACTATACTATAAAAACAGAATTCAAAAACTTCTATTTTGTGGATCAGGAGATAAATGACAGGCCATCCCTGGCTAATGAGATAACCCTCAATACCCCCAAAAAAGGGACGCTGTACCCTGATGAGGATATAGATGTGTATGTATTCAATGTTGAGAAGCCACAGCCGTTTCTCGTATATATTACACCTCCCGCTGATTTGGATACGACTGCTTATGTTCTGAAAGAAATGAAGCCTGACAAAAAAGACGGGGAAGATGATTCCGGTGAAGGAGATATTGGTGATGGCGCAGGCAGTGACGGGGAGGAAGGACCCGAAGAACCGCTTCTTGATCTGGTATCCAAAATTGACAGTGGAAACAAAGGGCAGGTCGATACAGGGGTCTTTGTCCCAACAAAGGCCGGGAAATATTACATTGCTGTTGCGGCTGCAGAAGGTAAATCAACCGGCAGATACAGCATCAGCATCACGCCGTTTCAGATAAAACCCGATGCTTGGGAAGACAACAACACGATAGCTAAAGCCAAACTACTGAACAGCGGGACAAGTATTCGGCCTACATTCATGGGAACAGAAGACCTGGATTGGTACAAGATCTATGCACCAGGCAAGGGAAAGTTGGCAGTGAAGCTAACTGTACCTTCTGATATCGACGGAGTGGTAGACATTTATGATACTTCAGGGAAGTATGTGACGAGGATTGACCAGTCTATGACCGGAGAGGAAGAGAGCGGAACAGTGCCGGTATTGAAGAAGGGGTACTATTATATCAAAACTTACGAGTACCTGGGCAATTCCTCTGTCCAACAGTACACCCTGAATGTAAAATACGTGAAGTAATGAAAATACGATGCATATTGGCCGACATTCCTTAAAGCGGGTTACTCCGGCACAAATATTATGTTAATTGCATAATATAGTACCGGAAAGGGGTGATTGCTATGGACGAAATTGTAAAATGGGATCCATTCCAGGATATGACAAGGTTTTTTGAAGAAGTAGACAAATTGTTTGCCGGCTTTTTAAAATCATTTTCCGACGAACTGTATGCCACTCAAATGACTGGCAGCCATATGAACCTGCAGGTCCGGGATGAGGGTAAGAATATAGTAATTACCGGGGATATTCCCAATGCAGTGAAGGATACCGTGGATGTAGTACTTTGCCAAGACCAGGTGATAGTGAGTGGAGAGACTACAGCAAAAGAAAATGGTGGTCAGGAGTATCATTGGAGCAGGTTTACAAGGGCCCGTTCCCTCCCGTCAAAAGTTAAATCTGAAGGAGCAACTGTCGACCTCAAAAATGGAAAACTGACTGTCCGTGTTCCGAAGGAATAGGTAACCAGGACACTGGGATAACGGTTTTCTGTTAAAACAATGTGAAATAAACGAAGAAGAATGTCAAAAAAGCGAAAATTTAGTTGAAAACTATTACAAATTGCGATACAATATTAGAATAATGGCAGTTTAAAGAAGCTATAGCCATTTCACATTGGGAGGGGTAAGTTCTTGATGCAGAAATTTTTTCATTTTACCATTACGTGTGATGCCAGAAGGCAGGTTCCAAAAATGATCCTCGAACGCCTGGTAGACGAATACATCTGGCAGGGGCAGGAATATCAGAGTGGTGTGGCTTCAGTCAAAGACAGGGCGAAAAGGGTAAGGCAGTTAATTGAAGCAGAAATTAGCCGGAGAAATGCCCAACGGGAATTTGACAGACTGAAGCTGGCTAATGGTGAGGAGAAAAAGCAATCCGATTAACAATAAAAGAGAAATCCCCTCCAGGGGTTTCTCTTTTAAGTAGGGATGATGTAATGAAGGTTCGAAAAGCTGTAATACCTGCTGCCGGATGGGGAACGAGGTTTCTCCCGGCGACGAAGGCCCAACCCAAAGAAATGCTGCCAATAGTTGATAGGCCTGGCATCCAGTATATTGTGGAAGAGGCGGTTGCCTCAGGGATAGAGGACATTATCTTTATTACCGGCCGCAACAAAAAATCCATTGAGGACCATTTTGATCGCTCCATGGAACTCGAGGTATTTCTTCAGGAGCGGGGTAAACAGGACCTGGCTGAAGAGATTAAGGAAATCTCCAACCTGGCGGATATACATTATGTAAGACAAAAAGAGCCTAAGGGACTCGGACATGCTATACTTTGTGCGAGGAAGTTTATCGGTCAGGAACCCTTCGCTATTCTGCTGCCTGATGATATAATCTCTGCTGAGGTCCCCTGCCTAAAACAGATGACAGCTGTTCATAATCAAAGCGGCAGTACGGTGATAGCGATTCGGGAGGTCCCGGATGAGGATGTCAGCAAGTTCGGAATAATTAAAGGTAAACCGGAAGGGGAAAATGTTTTCCTTATTGAGGATTTGGTTGAAAAGCCTTCGTTATCTACGGCGCCTTCTCGATTAGCCGTCATCGGGCGCTACATAGTCCCGGCCAGAATATTTGACCTGCTTGAAAAAACGAAACCCGGAGCGGAAGGCGAGATACAGCTTACCGATGCTTTACGCGAATTGTGCCGGACAGAAAAAATGCTGGGATACCAATTTGCCGGAACAAGGTTTGACGTGGGTGATAAAATTGGCTTCCTGCAGGCCAATGTCACGTTCGCCCTTGCTAATACCGAGTTTGGCGGTAGGTTCCGCCGTTTTTTACAGGAGACACTAAACATGAAAGTCAAGAAATAATAAACGGACTTCCTAAATCGGAAGCCCGTTTTTTTTGTCAAATTCAGCTCCAGATATTGCCAATAATATCTGAGCTTTTATGACAATTTAGCAGAATCGTGTAAGAATTTGACGTAAAGTTATTGCTTAATTATTTGATTACTTGTGCTATAATTTTTGTATAAAAAAATTTTTATATATAGGTTAGAAAAGATAGGGGGAAGTTTCGTGATTCGTGCCAGAATTTCCGAAATTATTGGCAATTTTGCTGTCCTAGAATTCGGAGGAATAACTAAAATCGTGCCGCGAAGCAAGTTGCCCACACAGGCTGATAAGGGAGATATTGTCGTTTACAGGAATGGCAAAATGGTTCTGGACGCCGATACCGGTTTTCGGGCTAACATTTTATAATATCCTGACGAGGTTTTGGAAAGCCTTCTCGAACGTCACAGTATTTAGATTTGCATCTACTACCAGGGGTTTAAACATGAGAAGCAATTTTTCGGTAAACCTGAACCGGCCGGAAGGATAAAAGGCCGTGTCAACAGGAATAGCGCCAAGGTTTAAGAAAAACCGTTTTCTACTGTCAATTTCATTTTTGGTCTGCCTGACTTCCAGGAGCATCCCTTCAATTTCGGGATGCTCCTTTTCCATGAAGGAGGTTACTTTGTGGTAGAGGAAACTGCCAACCCCACGGTTTCTGTACTCGGGAGTGATCCCAATATGCTCCAGGTATCCGAGCCTTGATTCGGTAAGGTAATAGAAACAACAGATTCCCACAACTTTGTCGCCTTCTACAGCCGTCAGCAGGTAATAACAATTTGGTTCAAGTGACGAAGGATCAAGAAGCTTGTTTAAAATTGCCCTTTGGGTGGAACCCGGATAGTGGAAAACGTCCCGCAAGAGGCGGATTCCTTCAGTTGTTGCGTAATCGTGCGGGGTTTTACCCCGGACGAACTTGATATTATCTACCCTGACTTCAACAATATTACCGTAATTATCTTTAACGACCATCTCTTTGTGTTTTATCATTGCTAAATCGCCTGTATCAACAAAGGCTGCATTAGCTTCGTCTGTGTCAATGTGGAACTCGGTTTCTCCTGTCTCGGTCAATCTTACCAAAACATCATGGTAACAGACAACTTTCTGGCCTTTGATTAAAATACTCACTTTATCCCTGTCATAGAGGTCCAAAATGTCGGCTTGTTTTCTGGCCATATGAATATGAGCCCTGGGGATTATGCAGCCCCCGTTAATAATTACCGGACCGTTAGGGCCAACCAGAACCAACCCGGGAGTTCCCTTAAGGTCGCCGGAATCCCTAATGGGAGCGTCAACTCCGATTTTAACGGCTTCGGTCCGGCTCAACTCCACCTGGGTCGTATCCCTTGGGGGGCCAACAATCCTAACTCTTTCGAGGACGCCTTTGCCTCCTACGATATTGACGGTTTCCCTGGCGGCAAAGTTGCCTCTCTGAGCCAGATCCTTTGCTACAGTTAATTTATAACCATGACCAAACAGAGCATCAACGTCTTCTGCAGACAGATGCACATGCCGGTTGGAAACACCTATGGGAACGAGCCACTTGTTTTCTTTTTTAAAGTCAATTCTTCTGGGGTCTGTTTTGAAATTAAGCATCAAGTGTCCCCCCTTTAGTCTTTGTTTGCGATTGTAACGTTTACAGCCACAGTCCATTATAACAGCTGCAATATTTATCTACAAGACAACTGGCCGGAAGTTTGAGGAGGGTAAATGAATAATCCTTAACATAGCTCAAGCGTGCTCTGGAATTCGAACAAATAGAAAAAATTCTGATAAATAGAAAGGCTGTCTCAAAAGAGGCAGCCTCACATTGGAGGTTGGAGGTTAGAAGTTAGAGGTTGGAAAAATAAGATGGAATTCGCTTTTGGCGAATTCCCACAGATTGATCTAACCTCCAACTTCCAACCTCTAATTTCTAGTGTGGGAGGGGCTGGTGTCTTCCTCCGGGCGGAATGTCTGAGCAGGAGGGGTTGGGTATTTTAACGGGTTTCCCGCTCGCCGTCTGGCAATCTAAGCCGCCACCTGCAGGCCGCAATGCAATGTCCCAGAACTTGATGGCTCAGATTGCATTCCTCATAAGATGGCCGCCTCCCGTTTCAAAATCATAAACTTACCGGCGGCCT
>PGZN01000069.1 GCA_002840165.1 Firmicutes bacterium HGW-Firmicutes-8 | reverse complement strand
CTGGTTGTATTTAGTTTTATTATACTACCGAACTGATGTTTGGTCAAGAAAGCAGCAATTCATCCCCCACCTTTAGAGGAAGGGGACTTCTTGCTCAGAATTTGTTAAATTAATATGAGATTTGTAGTCAGTAATAGAAAAGGTATTCATCGGTATGACAAGTTTGGCAGGTTCCCCTGTGCAGCCGCACATTAGAGGTTAGATGTTGGAAGTTGGATGTTAGATAAAATTGTTACCTATGTCCTGAATACACAACTTCTTAATCCAACCTCTAACTTCTAACCTCCAACCTCTAATGTGCAAGGGGTCCCAGCATGTTTGAAGATGGCGAAGGCCGCCGGTAAGTTTATGGTTTTGAAACGGGAGGCGGCCAACTTATCAGGAATGCAATCTGAGCCATCAAGTTCTGGGACATTGACTTGCGACCGAGTTTTTGCAGTTAGATGAGTAGACGGCCAGCGGGGAACCGGATAAAATACCCAACCCGGTCATTCCCGCATATCATTCAACTTTTATATTTACCGGACTTTTAGCGCTGAGGCAAGCGCATAATTCACTCCAGGGTGCCATAACAACCATGTATTAATATCATTAAGATTGGTCGCCTTTATTTGGGCCTGCACTTCATTAGGGCCGTACCGCGGCTGGCCCATAGAAAATGCCTGCAGCCATGGCCTTATCCGGCATCCGGTAGATTCTATCAAACGATTAAGGTCTTTTATTGACCCGTCTACTACCTCATATGGGTGGGCGTTAGGATTGGAAAAACCATAGTTGCCTCTACTGTAATGTGAGGGATAAATCATGGGGGAAATGTAATCCACATAAGGAGCCATCCGTTCAGGCCGCTGCCCGATACCCAGGTCATCTTTGGCATGAGCGACAAAGCCAAATATTGTGGTGGAGAACATCTTGTCCCAGCCGATTTTATTGCGGGCATACTGCAGTAAATCAGCTATCACATCCACCCGCTGCTTCCCGTCTTTCCCGCTGTACACAGCGGTGCGAGCGCCTTCCGGAAAACGGATATAATCAAATTGGACCTCATCAAAGCCAAGTTCGTATGCCTCTATGGCCAAGTCCACATTGTAGTCCCAGACTTCCCGGGAATAAGGACTCACCCATTCCCCTTTCAATACTGATGAACCATCCTGGTTGCGCACCTTTAAATATGGTTTTTTCTGTGTTAAAAAAGGATCGCGAAATATTACTATCCGCGCAATAGAGTAAATTCCACGCTTCTTAAAATCTGCCAGGAGCTCCCGGATTGGCATCATTTTCCGACCGGAGCCTATTTCCCGGGCCATTTTCACCTGTGAAAGATAGCCTATGCGTCCTGATTCATCCTTAACATCCAATTGTACCGTATTTAATTTTTTTTTATCTGCAAGTGCAAATATAGTATCCATTCTGGCTTTCGATGAAGCGTAACAAAAAGTAACGTGTACACCCTTGGCCTCTGATGCCTGCTGCTCTTTATCAGGATTGAGCTTGGTTTCATCCTTTTTATAAATCATCAATTCTTTACCGGTATTTTCTTTCAGCTTATCCTGCGAAGAGTCAGGAATTGTTAGAGTAGCTGTCCTCCCATCACTAACATATCTTTTGGCAGTGATTCTATCCAGCCAGTTAACCAACGAACTCCTGCCATTATCCTGGAAAACCTGTATCCGTTGAATGCGGCCAGGGTCATACCCTTTGTCGAAGGGAGACAGAGCCGCGCTCCAAGCCCACCGCAATACTCCGTCATGTTTATATTCTTTTTCCCTTATATTACCCTTCATCATGGCGTCGTAAGATACAGGCAGACCGTCCTGCACTATGGCGAACGACCTGGGTTGATAACCGGGGACGGCAAGCTGGATATGTTCCTGCAGTTTTATTATTTCATCCGCTACCTGGACAGGTGTCATTCCTTTTAGATTTTTATGATTATATGTATGATTTCCGATTTCGAATCCCCACTCGTTCAGCATTTGCAGTTTCTTCTGCCAAAATTGGCTCTGCGCGAATGGCTGGGCGTTAATAAAAAAGGTAGCTGCATGCCCAAAACCGGGGTGTTTCGCACTGAAGTCCCGCAGTATACCGACTGCGCAGTTTGGGTCAACCGTTGTTTGACCGTCTTTTTCCAGTAAACGAAATTGACCGGCGGTACTATCGTCAAATGTGATTATTGCCGGTGATTTACCAAGAGGTAGGTTCATATTCCCACTTAAGTAATCATTGAGAGGAACCAGCACGTAATTCCTTTCATACAGCTCCTGCAGGTCACGCCGGAAGTTTTCAGGTGTCCTGATCCACCGACCCTCTTTATCTCCAATCAGATGATAAACCAAAATAGGTACAAGTCCCAGTTCATTAACACCAGCCTTCTTAGCGGCAATCCGTATCTCCTCCGGATTTTCCACGGGCTTGGTGTTACTCTGTTCGTGTTTGCCGGCACTTTCGGCGGGGTTGGCGGAGGTGGATGATACTTTTACCTGAGAGCATCCTGCAAATACAAAAGTTACCGCCACAGCAAAGATAGCAGCAATCATAAGATGTACCTTAATCCGACTAAACCTCATTCTTAATTCACTCCCTGCTGTTTAGGTTTCAGAAAATGTAGTCATTGATTAATTCGACATATAACAACAAATAACCCTGTAAAAAAGCAAACTACCAGCAAAGTATTTTTTCCCACAAGAAGAATTGTTTTCCGTTCAGTAAAAAAGTACGACGTTCGGCAGGGCAACAACTTCCTGCCTTTTTGCCCTAAATAGATAAGAAACCCGCCTCAGCGGGTTTCTTATCTATTTAGAATAGTAATTATTTCTTGAATATCACAATAACCAGTCATATTTTCTTCCTCCATAAAGTATACGCCGAATCTGCACCGTATTGCCTGCAATTATAAAAAAGACTATGTAATTATCTGCAATAAGCATACGATATCCTCTAATCCGCAGTAAATTATCTTTCAGTAAAGGACATCTTTCCGGCATACTTTCAAGACTTCCGATTTTCTCAATAATATTATCATATTGATGCATTGCTGACTGCGGGGAAAGCGTATTGATGTAGTCAACTATGTCCATCAAATCTTTCTTGGCAGCAGAAAAAATTTTAATATTATATTTTTGCATGAATACTTCCTCTCAGTTTTCTTGCTACCTCGAAGAAATCTTCACCAATATCACCATTAGCAATTTCTGCTTCAGCTTCAGCCAATTTGGCATAAAGCTCAATCAGCGATTGTTGCTGTTCATAAACTTCGATGCTCATCACTACTAGATCCCCAACACCATTTTTGGTAATAAACACCGGTTCACGCTCGGTATGACAGAATTCTGATATCTCGTTGGAGTTATTTCTTAAATCTGATATAGGTCGAATATTCGGCATCGTAATCACCTTCCTGCGCTATCAACATTTATGCCTATATAATATCATAATATCGAGAGTCGAGCAACCCTTTCTATTCGACCACCGCACACCCAAAGTGGGCATGCTCATATGCCCGATAACCATCAGTGCGTCCCTTAAAGTAGCGTTCTTGGATGTCGGATGGGCTTAGCTGTTCTTGTAGACGTAATCTTACACGCTGGAGGTCTGTGGCAAGTATCGAGGGGTCAAAACCGGTTAGCATCGGCTCACCTAGCTTTTTAGTTGACCGCATCATACCTTGTACGCGTGGAGCCGCTTTCTCGGGGACAAAGGCGTCAGTATCAAAAATGCAACTGTACTGGCATGTCCCATCCCAAATCAGCCAGGCGATTACGCTTAAATACCTGCGTGGCAGGATGGTCGACCTCAAACACCTGCAACTGCTCCATCAATTCCTTACACCGAAAGGCAAAGGTATCCATACCCGCTCCAAGGATCACATATTGCTTTACTCCCTGCTTAACGCCGCTTCCAGACTATTCTCCGTATACCGGGCCCGGCTTAAAAAGAGGGATGTAGGAAAACTGTTCCTTATCATCCACCCCACGGCTGTTCTAAAATATACAACAAAAAGCCTTAGGCTGGTACCTAAGGCTTAAAATATATTCCCTACACCCCTACTGTTTAAATGATATCGGATGAACAGGGTTGGGTGTTTTATCAACATTAGGGCTTGTTGACAAATCCGCCACTTACCGAAGATACTGGCAGAGCCGCAGGGCCAGGGGTTTCCCCATTTTGTCGGAACGGCGGGCGCCAGTTTTACCCGTTATCAATCAGAGTCCGGGGTTCCGGTAATAAAATGGGGACGCTAGAACTGGCGGAGCCGCCCAGCGACACGGACGTCGCTTGGGCGGGTGAAACCCAAGGCTCCGCCAGTTTTTTTGGTTAGTGGCGCATAATGAGAACAAGAGAAAGCAGTTGGGAACAGCCATCCCCAACTCGGTCACTCCCTCATATCATTCAACACACCCACCACCGCATTTGCAAACAGCCTCCCGCTAGCCACGGCCTCATCGGTCGTATTTTTGGTACTGCCGATCTCCACCAGCAGGGCATGTGAGCTGTATTGTTGATTATACCGCCCCTGTTTGATGGCAATGCCCCTCGACAAACCCGGGTACATACTGTCCAGTTTAGATCCTATTTTTCTGGCCAGGGCCAGGTTTTCTCTCCATTTGGGATGATCGGCCCTGGCGTCTGTGCCGACTATAATTAATATCTTAGCCACGGTCTGGCCATTAATTTTAGTTAAACTCTGTTCCCTCGTCAGGGAGGCGTCCCGATGGATGTCAAATAACATTTCCAGCTGGGGATTTTCCTTTAAAAGCAGGTTCACTGTTTTCTGGGATTCGGTATAAGACTTGTTGAAAGCCATGTCATGGATAGTAGCAGCATACGAAACAGCTATCCCGTATTGTTCCTGGATTACTTTCTGAATTTCCTTAGCTACAATTGTAACCCCTCCGGTTTTCCCTTTCAGGTGGGCTAACCCGTCTGTGAGCTCAAATGTTTCGCTGGTATGGGTGTTATAAAGTGCGATCATAGGTGTCTCAGACTTTATTTTGTTTTCTATATTCGGCTGCATCTGAGACAGTGCGGTTGGCGCAGGTTTTACCGCGATCTCATCTACCCCGATTTCATCATAACTGTCGGCTGTCACTGGGGTTACATCCATCATCGGAATTTCTGCCTTTAAGTAAGTTAAAGGGTCTTCCAGCCTGACACCGGCCAACAGGTTAATACCCAGCTTTAACAAATTTGCCCCTGTGGGCTGACCACTGCTGCCCTTTTCATCACTGAGCGCCAAAACCGGCAGCTCCGTTTTTAATATGGTTTTGAGTTCCTGATTACCCCATCTGTTAGTTAGGTTTTCGATAACCAATCTACTCTTATCGTAATAGAATCTTGAAGTCAGGGCCGGGACATAAGGGGCTTCCCGGTTGGGGAACTGCTCGGCAAACATGGCAAAAAAAACAAGCAGGCACCCAGCAAAAAACAGGCTCAGGTTCCTGACCATCGGTACGATACTCACAAACTTTACCTGTCTCATGACCTCCCCTCCTTGTCTACCGAATTATATTCGATGGAGGTTCTTTTTATAACTTAAAAACGAAAATCCCGCCCGGTCGGGTGGGATTATCAGTGATATCTTATCTGATCAGTGTAGGGACAAACGCATCTACAATACCAATTACGAAAGCAGCTAAAAGGGCCCCGATTATCGAAACGCTTAGGTATCCGGGGATGATGAATTTGGCCAGGTAAATGACTACTGCAGCGGTAATAAACCCTACTAGACCGCGGTTCTGGGGTGAAATCTTATCACCCATTACTTTTTCTACAATATAACCGATAATTGCAATAATTGCGGCGGCAATCAGCGCCCCGGTAAAACCGGCTACTTTTATGCCTGGCAGGACGGCTGCCACCAAAAATAGAACCAATGCCGAGACAATAAATCTGACGATAAAACCAATCCATTCGCGCACATTACTCACCTCCTGTTATTTGGGTTCTGACTAAAGTTTAACCAAAAATACAGGAGCTATGCACAAATGGCCTTGCATTTTTATTAGCGCCATGGTAAAATGTAGATTGTGACTCGAAAACTATACCTTTTTACATATAGCACATATTTTTAAGGAGGTGAAGCCCTGTGGCAAATATCAAATCAGCCGTTAAGAGAGTAGAAGTAACGAGAAAGAATACTCTCCGTAACGCACCGATTAAAACAGGTGTGAAAACCAGTGTCCGTAAGTTTAATGAAGCAGATACTAAAGAGACCGCTGCTGCCGCCTTTAAACATGCGGTGGTATCTATAGATAAATCCGTGGCTAAAGGCATTTTGCACAAAAATTCCGCTGCCCGGAAGAAATCAAGACTGGCCAAGAAACTAAACAAGATGGCTTAAGACAGGTTAACACCTGTCTTTTTTATTTTTATTTCTTCTCACACAACGAGATGATTAATAATTCAAGGGCCAGAATCGCTTCCTGTCTGCCATTCTTAATATCCGCATCAGCAGACAGGATTTTTTCCATAGCTGACTTCAATTCCGGCAGCGTAAAATTTTTGGCCTGTTTGATGCACTTTTGGGTGACAAACGGGTGGACCTGCATTTTACCGGCCAGCTGGCTTCCGGTATATCCCTGTTCCTGAAAACCTTTTACCCGCATAAGCAGGCGGAACTGCCTGGCCACCATAAACAATATCTTGATCACCGGTTCCCCAAGAAAAGCCATTTCCCTGGCCATCTTAATAGCCTTTTGGTGATTTCTCTCCCCCACAGCATCAACAAGTTCGAAAATGCTCAGTTCAACAGTTTTGCCAACCATTTGCCCTACGTCGGCCGCTGTTATCTTTTCCTGTCCGGAACAGCAGGCCAGTTTCTCCAGCTCGGTGCTCAAATGCTGGAGGCTGCTGCCGACTGCTGTCACCAACCCGGCCACGGCCGCCGGTTCAATAACCTTCCCGAGCTGCCGGGCCCGGTGTTCAATCCATTCATTCAGGCTGCGGCCTTTAAACGAAGAAAATTCTACCACCTGGCCTTTTTTTTCAAGCATTTTATAGATACGGCGTTTCTTATCAACCGAATCGGTACAAAAAATCAGGCAGGTCGAAGCAGGTGGACTCTCCAGGTACGCCAGAACCGTATTATCAACCGTGGTTCCCTTCTCTCCGTGGTCTTCACGGTCTTCCGGGAGATCCTTATTCGTCTTCCCTTCCGTGTCCGGCCCGTTTTCAACCTGGGTTTTCCGGCGCGTTTTAAAAAAATCCGCGTTCTTTACAACGACCAATCTTCGTTCACTCATGAAGGGCAGGGTTGTGGCCATGTTGATAACCGCTTCAATCTCTACATCGCGCCCGTCCACAATATCTGTATTAAAATCCCGCACCTCTTCCGGAATGAGGGCCAAAAACCGCGCGAGATAGCGGTCCCTCAAGTACGTCTCTTCCCCGAAAAAAAGGTATACCGGGGAGATTACACCTCTGGCCAGGCTCTTGTCAAGCGCTATATAGTCCATGCCCATTCATCCTTCCAAAACAACTCGGTCCAGGATAAGCTTTTCGTCAAAATAAATCATTTCTCCTCCTATATCACAGAGTACCTAGAGCAGCAAAGCTACAATCAAATTTAAAAAATCAACCGCGGAGACCGCGGAGGGGAAATATTTTTATTACAAAAAAATATCTTTTGATAGCTGGTATTGGCTTAATTCCATTTTTTATTTATTCTCCGCGTCACTCCGTTATCTCCAAAACTTAACAAGTAAATCTCCGCGCTCTCCGCATCCTCTGCGGTCTCCGCGGTTGTTTTTTTGTTTACTGGTCTTTTACTGTTTCTACCTGATAATCACTACCGTCTGACCTGACAATCACGGCCCCGTTTTTGTCTGTCCTGAACACCGGAATATTAAGCCCGGAGAGCCCGTTCAAGACCTCCCTCGACGGGTGGCCAAAATAGTTAGGCCCTACGCTTATTACAGCCATCTCCGGATCGGCCACACGGTAAAACCGTTCCAGCCACCCGCTCTTACTGCCGTGATGAGGGACCTTAACAATTTCAGCATGCACCGCTACAGGGTAATCGGCCAGCTTCTGCAGGACTGTTTCCCCCACGTCACCGGTAAAAAGGATGTGAAGTTCCCCAAAACACAGCCTGACAACAAGGGAATTATCATTTTCTTTGGCTTCCGCATTGCCGGGAGGACTCAATACTTCCAGGGTAATCTTTTCGTCAAACAACACCTTTTCTCCTCCAGTTGCCTCCTTGATTTGTATCCCTTTTTCCGTAAAACTGTTCAGTAAACGGGAGCCGTCAGAGGAATCATCAAACTGGGGGGCTACCACAAGCATGTTTACACCCATGCTTTTAACAAGGGCCTCAGCCCCCTGAATATGGTCCGCGTGGGCATGGCTCAATACAAGTAAATCTATTTTACTTATTCCCTTCCGCCGGAGGTACGGCACCAGTATTTTTTCACCCGGGTTATAAGCAGACAGCGGGCTGCCCTGGACACCGCCGGTGTCTATAATAATACTGCGTCCATCCGGACTTTGGATTAAGACAGCATCACCCTGGCCGATATCCAAAAAAGTCACTTCAAGTTTCCCGCTCCCGGCAGGACTAACTATGCTTGTCCACAAAATGGCAGCAACAATCGCTAAAATCAACGGGACAACCTTTGTCCGGTGCAGTGACCACCGCCGCCTCAGTCTAAGCCAGATTTCCGGGTTCCGGAAGGCTTCAATTGAAATGACGGTAATCACATAAAAGGCCGCGATTTGTACTATCGAGGGCTGTTTGACAGTAACGACAGCAAAAGGAAGGCCGGCTAAAAACCGGGCAATCCGCAGGATGAGGTCCAATATCAAGCCGGTACTGAAGTTTACGGTTCCCCCCAACGGCAGCCACAAGAGCCCCCCCAATGCGGCAAATCCTCCGAGGATCATCACTAGGCTAATTAGAGGCACTATAATCAGGTTAGCCGGGAGAGATACAAGGGAAATGTAATTGAAATAATAGGATGTAATCGGGAAAATGGCAGCCTGTGCAGACACGGTAATCGCCAGCGCCTGACTGACTATGGTAACTGCCGATAACAGGCCGGCTGGGGCGAGCTTAGGCAGTCCCCGCCAAAGCGGGGCTAGGTAAAGGATTCCCCAGGTAGCTGTGAATGATAATTGAAACCCGGGATTAAACAGAGCCCGGGGGTCATACAGCAGAATCACCAAGGCGGCCAGGCTGAGGGAGTTTGGCCAGTCGTACTCCCCCCCGCTGTGGCGGGCCAGAAGCAGAACCCAGGCCATAACTAAAGCCCTTACAACAGGGGGGCTGGCGCCTGTCATAACGGCATAAAAAGAAGTTACGAGAACCATTAATATATTCCGGCCGGTCTTATTGAGCTGCAGAATATTTCCGCATAATACACAGAATGCTACCAGTAAACCCATATGGTAACCGGAGACAGACAGGATATGGACAACACCTGTTAAGGCGAAATCATTCCGGGCCCCGGGGTCAATACGGCCGCCCGAGCCAAACAGGATTCCGGCCAGCAGCCCCGCGTGCTGCCGGGACATAGTCGCATCAATCACTGCCATCAGTTTCACTTTTATCTTTAAACAAACATCAACAACCGGGTTAATGCTTCCTGTCCCGGTTTTTTGCACACCGGCGCCCTGCCGGCTTTTTATGATAAGTTGAATCCCTTTTGCCTTCAGGTACTCCCTGTAATTGAACTCCCCCGGGTTACCGGGTTCCTTGGGAACCATCGGGATCCCGCTGATTTCCAGCCTGTCCCCATACGAGTATTGCGGAGCAGGGCCGGCGACTGTAAGGAGAATCCGCCCTCGCACCGGCTCGCCGGAGCTTTCGACTGCTGACTCTCCGTCCCGTTCAACCAATTCCTCAACTTTCACTGTATAGTTTGCGGCATTGAGCCGCACATCAGGCTCGGCAGCCACGCTTCCTATAATCAGAACCCTTTGGTCAGCCAGGAATTCTATATTCCCCTTATTTCTTTCGTCCTGCCACTGCACCATTATAATCCCGAGCGCCACTAAAGCCAGGCAAAAATACAGCCTGTTTTTTTGCCACCCTGAGGCTTCGTGGTATAAACCCAAGAGTAAAACCAATGCCCCTGTAAAATACAGAAAAATTACGGGAATATCAAAATATTGCCCGGCTAAGATCCCTGCCGCATAAGAGACCATGGCTGTTAAGATTGGTCTGGTCATATGTCACCCCACTATATGGTTACCTGATCTTTTAATTCGGCAAATTTCTTTTCTCCTATCCCGGAAACCTGGAGAAGTTCAGAAGTGCTTTTAAACCTGCCGTGTTCCTGCCTGTAATCGATTATCCGCTGGGCCATCGCCGGCCCGATACCGGGCAAGTTGTCCAGAACTGCGGCTCCGGCGGTATTGATGTTGATTTTACCAGACCGGGTGGAGCGGTTTCCGGCCGGACCGAGTGAAAGGCCGCCCCCCGCAGTACTACCCGAAGATTGGCTTCCCGGCGGGTTGGCGTACTCCTGCTCTTCTCCCTTCCGGGGAACGGCAATCTGCTGTTGATCAGTCATGATTTCAGCCAGGTTAATATAATTCAGGTCGGCATCCCCTCCCCGGCCGGACTTGTAGATTGCATCGATAACCCGGGCCCCTTCGGAAAATGTATAAACCCCCGGTTTTTTGACCGCGCCTGTGACATGGACTGTTACCGTATGGGTCTTTTCTTTTTCCCGGGTTTCCCCCGGGTTGACAGTGATAACCGGTTTTTGGCCGGCCTTTGCTTTGACCTGGGCTGCCCTATACCCTGCCCCAAAAACAATGGCACACACTAAGATAGCTGCTAGAATCATTTGTTTCCTGTCCATCCAAAACATGAGACGACACCCCTGTCAACTAATTTATATACCGCTTTTTTATATTATAACTTACACCAATTGAAATATCTGTCAGAAACTGTCGGCCTGTTAAATTTTTATGAGCAATGTCTTGGCAATTAACATAATATAAAAAGAGAACTGCTGCTGCCGCCGGAAGATAGGAATTTAACGGTGCAGAAAGTAAAAACAGGGCGCATTTTGCGCCCTGTTTTATAATTTTATTGTACTTGCTTTATTGTACTTGTACCGTACCCAGAATAAAATGCCTTTATTTCACGACTATATTCACCAGCTTTTTCGGCACACCAACTACCTTCACAATCTGTTGGCCTTCCATCAGCTTTTTCACACCGTCCTGTTCAAGGACGAACTTTTCCATATCTTCTTTGCTGATATCTGCGGGGATTATCATGCGGTCTCTGACTTTGCCATTAACCTGGACGACGATTTCCACCTCATCCTGGACTAAAGCGGCCGGGTCGTACTTGGGCCAGGGTTGTTTATGGATACTGTCTGTATAGCCCAGCTCATGCCAAAGTTCTTCGGCTGCATGGGGCGCAAAGGGCGCCAGTACGGTAACGAGGGTATTGACTGCTTCGGCCTCAATGACGCTGTTACGGACAGTATTTTTGTCCCGGTACAGATAAAGCCAGTTGACAAATTCCATAATAGCGCTGATAGCTGTGTTAAAGTTAAACCTAAGATTTATGTCATCTGTGATTTTTTTGATAGTATAGTGAGTCAGCCTTCTTGTTTCCTTATCAGCTGGGGAAACCTCTTCAACTTTCACGCTCTCGTTTAACCCGTCAATGTAGCTGTATACCAGCCGCCAGACCCGGTTTAAGAAGCGGTATGCCCCTTCCACCCCGGCATCACTCCATTCCAGGTCGCGCTCGGGCGGAGCGGCGAAAAGGATAAACAGCCTGGCCGTATCAGCCCCATATTGAGCTACTGTTTCTTCCGGGCTGACAGTATTCCCCTTCGATTTTGACATCTTCGTCCCGTCTTTAAGGACCATTCCCTGGGTCAGCAGGTTGGTAAACGGCTCATCGAAATCAACCAGCCCCTGGTCTTTCAGGACCTTGGTAAAGAACCGGGAATACAGCAGGTGCAGAATGGCATGTTCAACTCCCCCGATATACTGCTCCACAGGCATCCAGTAATTCACTTTGCTCCGCGTAAAGGCAGCAGTATCGTCGTGTGGGCTGCAGTACCTGATATAATACCAGGATGAACAGATAAATGTATCCATTGTATCGGTTTCCCTCTTAGCAGGCCCCCCGCACTTAGGGCAGGTCGTATTTACAAATGACTCACATTCGGCCAGGGGAGACTGGCCGGTAGGCTTAAACTCCACATCGGTGGGCAGGTAAACCGGTAGCTCGTCGTCAGGTACAGCAACTTCCCCGCACTTGTCGCAATAGACTATGGGTATTGGGGCGCCCCAATAGCGCTGGCGGGATATCAGCCAGTCCCGCAGCCGGAAATTGACCTGAAAACTGCCCAGGCCCTTTTCTTCCATGTATTTCGTAATATTCTTAATGGCTTCTTCATTATCCTGGCCGTCAAAAGGCCCGGAATTGACCATGATGCCCTCGGCCTCCCATGCTTGGGTAAGCTGGGCATACCTATCCGGGACACCTTCAGGCATGATGACCAGCCTGATCTGCAGCCCGTATTTCGTCGCAAAATCAAAGTCCCGCTGGTCGTGGGCCGGTACACCCATAACACAACCTGTTCCATAATCAATTAAAACATAGTTAGCGATAAACAGGGGGATTTTTTCTCCATTCATCGGGTTAATTACAAACTGCCCGATAAAAAGCCCCTCTTTTTCGGTCTCAGTTGAAGTCCGGTCAATATCGCTCATCGTCTGCATCTTGCGGATAAAGTCCTGGACAGCTCCCTCATAGGGGGTGCCTTTTGTTAGTTTCTCGACCAGAGGAAGTTCCGGAGCCAGAACCATAAAGGTGACCCCGTAAATCGTGTCCGGTCTCGTAGTATAAACGGTGATAACCTCATCCGTCCCGTCGATGCGGAATTTAACTTCCGCCCCTTCACTGCGCCCAATCCAGTTTTCCTGCATGATTTTGACCTTATCGGGCCAGCCCTGCAGTTTATCAATATCATCCAAAAGCCTTTGGGCATAATCAGTAATCTTTAAAAACCACTGGGCCAGGTCTTTTTTGATAACCTCGTTTCCGCATCTTTCACAAGCCCCGTTAACCACCTGTTCGTTGGCCAGTACTGTTACACAGCCGGGGCACCAGTTTACAGCGGCTTTTTTCTTATAAGCCAGGCCATTTTTGTAAAACTGCAGAAACAACCACTCTGTCCACTTATAATAATCGGGCTGGCAGGTCGTAACCTGCCCGTCCCAGTCATAACTAAAGCCCAGGCGGGAAAGCTGTCTCTTCATATTCTCAATATTACTGATCGTCCATTTAAACGGGTGAATACCGTGCTTGATCGCCGCATTTTCGGCAGGCAGGCCAAAGGCGTCCCAGCCCATCGGGTGCAGCACATTATATCCCTGCATCGTCTTGAACCTGGCTACTACATCACCGATAGAGTAATTTCGGACATGGCCCATATGCAGGTCACCTGACGGGTAAGGAAACATCTCCAGGCAGTAATACTTTTCTTTGGTCTGGTCTTCATCCCCCACCCTGTACAGGCCTGACTCTTCCCATGTTTTTTGCCACTTCGGTTCAATTTCCGCAAAATCATACCGTTCTTTCATAAGACTTCCTTCCTAAGAGTTATTTAGTCCCTAGCGCAGCAAAGCTGCAATCAATTTTAAAAACAACCGCGGAGTTCGCGGAGACAACGGAGTACGCGGAGAAAAAAGAAAGCTCATGGTTTCAAAGCACTGTCTACAAAGTTTTTTTGTTTTATAAGATTTGACACTAAAAAACTTAACAAGTTAATTTTTTATCTCCGCGCTCTCCGCATCCTCTGCGCTCTCCGCGGTTTTATCTGATACAGCAGAACTATGTTGGGTAGAAAAGATTACTCGTATGACCTGTAACTGTTTATTCTTTTGTATAAATATTTATTTAATAATTACCATACTAGGGAAGTAAGATTCACTATGGGTTACCGATGTCTCTCTGTGTCCTCTTTCTTATTCTCCGCGAACTCTGTGTTTTCTTTTTACACTAACTACTGGCACCTGACACCAATCACCTGTCACCTGACAGCTCCGTACTCCGAACTCCGTACTCGTTTTACGCTGTCTCAATCGACGCAGCCTTCTGCAGGCCAAGGGTTTCGATAGCCATATCCCTCAGCTTATACTTTTGAATGCGGAGGCAAGATACAAAAAACCTTTCATCCGCAAAGGGACGAAAGGCTGCTTCCGTGGTACCACCCAAATTGACAGTCCTATAAAGGACTGCCCACTCTCGCAGGATAACGGTCTGTCCGACGGGGGCTACTATTTTTGACGGTGTTTCGCCCACGCATCTCCGGGATGAGTTCAAAGGCCCTGCCCACCGCCTCGCACCACCGGCGGCTCTCTTACGGGCTGCAGCTATCTACTGGTTCCCTTCATAGAAGTGCCAATATTTACACGTAATATGTATGTAATTATACGAAAAACCCGGTCAAAAGTCAACCCGTCTTTATCCACCGTAATGTTATTGACCGGCCCCCTGGAGGGCCGGTCAATAAGTCTGGTCAGACCTTTCTGTTAATCATCCTGGAGATCTTTGAGGATAATCCAGCCTTCTTTCTCTTCAATCATTCCATCTTTGAGGAGTTTTCCGAGCCCCCTCTTAAAGGCGGCTTTGCTAATTCCGAACCGTTCCTTGATTACCTCAGGAGGGGTGGAATCATTAAATGGCATGGAGCCGTTTCTTTTTCGTAAGTATTCGGCAATTTTTTCCGCATCAATGACCCTGGCCAGTTCCTTCTGCGGCCGGAGAGACAAATTAACCCTGCCATCAGCCCTGACAAAGGTCACCCGGGCTTCGACCGCAGTCCCCTTTTTGAGGGGATGGGTTTGTTCGTCAGTATGGATAAAACCTACATATTTCTCCTCTGTAACCACAAAAGCCCCGTCTTCGGTAACATTATATACAGTTCCCCTCAACAGGTCCCCTCGTTCCACACCTGTTGCCGGCTTGGCATTCTTAAATATCTCCTTCTTCTCCAACCTCTCAGTTGCACTCAACTTTTTCCTATTGTCCAACATAGACCATCCTTTCGATTAGCTACTGGTTAAAAAAAAATTATCAGCTCACTTGGCCAGTACGAATCTAGTACGGGTTATTGATTTCTCTCTGTGTCCTCAGTCTTTTCTCTGTACTACTACTTCGTGAAAGTTTGTTTTTTAAACTAAATTTTTATGTATCCGGTTTATCCTGTTATCCTGTCTGCTTCGTCTATTACCAAAGGA
>PGZN01000068.1 GCA_002840165.1 Firmicutes bacterium HGW-Firmicutes-8 | reverse complement strand
TGCCAGTATCTTCGCTAAGTGGCGGATCAAGGGAAACAAAGGAAACCCCTTATGCGGACAGCCATCCCCTCTAATTGTAAGTCATTTGCCAACAAGCCGGTCTCGGGTTCGCCCTCCGGAACACACCTGCCCCTCCTGTGCCAAAAATGAAAGGGACGCCTCTTTAAGACAGCCGCCGTGGGGAGGGAGAAGAAAAAATTATGATTGTCCAACCGCCAACGGTAATACAGGGAAAACCGCACGCTGGAGACATTATTTTTTCAGTTGACAGAGACGTTCAATATGCATATAATAAAATCAGAAAATCCGAAAGTCTGATAAGGAGGTAAAATGTATGCTGGTTGAAATAAGAGGCCGGTCACAGATTACGATACCGGCAGAAATAGTAAAAAACCTTGGAGTCAAAGAAGGAGATAAGTTTGAGGTTATTGAGAAAGACGGTGGAATTTACCTGATACCTGTAGTTGTATATCCAAAACATGAGATGGCTAGGATAGCCCGGCTTATCAAAGATACTGAAACTAAGAAATCGAGATCCGGGTCAAAGTCATATGATGATATTGACAAAATGTTTAAAGATATGGGAATAAATTTAGATGATGTACAGAATTGAGTATACCAAATCTTTTGAGCGTGGGCTAGGGCTGTCTCCTATAAGAGGCAGCCTCTTTTGTTTTGAACAAGACCGGAGGGGCCGGTGTGTTCCTCCGGGCGGAATATCTTAGCGGGAGGGGTTGGGTATTTTAACGGGTTTCCCGCTCGCCGCCTGGCAATCTAAGCTACCACCTGCAGGCCGCAAGGCAATGTTCCAGAACTTGATGGCTCAGATTGCATTCCTTATAAGATGGCCGCCTCCCGTTTCAAAAAGCAAAAACTTACCGGCGGCCTTCGACATCTTCAAACATGCTGGAACCCCTTGCCTTGCGGCCTGCATGTGGCAGCAAGATTGCCAACGACGTCAGCGCAAGGGAAACCCTTATAAAATACCCAACCCCTCCAGTTAGTCAGTACCGCCCTACGTAACACACCCGCCCCTCCTGTGCCAAAAGTGAAAGAAGCACGCCTCTTTAAGACAGCCACCGTTGGGGGAGAAGAAAAAATAATGATTGTCTAACCTTAGACATCTGACGACCGATCTCCAGTTTCGGCGGCCTCGGCTTGGCAACAAGATTCGTGACGACTGCTGCACAGGGAAAACCTGCCCAAAGACGAAGGGGTGGGTGTATTCGTTAGGCTTTTCGGTTGTTCTGTCACAGTATCTTTTGATTTGCAGTTCAATTTGTGGTAGCCTAAAGGTCATGATATAATTGGAAAAAGAAGGCAGTGTTAAGTGACTAGATTGACTACATTATTTTAAGCCCAGTCTATTTAATATATGCAACTAAAATATAGTTGCATATATTGTGCGAGAGGGATATACTATGATTAGAAATAAGTTGCTAAAAAGGCTGTTGGCAAGGCCGAAGGATTTTACTTACGACGAGCTAAAACAGCTGTTATCGTCAGTCGGTTGCGCAGAAGATAACAAAGGCAGAACTTCCGGCTCAAGGGTGGCGTTTGTTCATAAAGGAACGGGAACAATTTTGAGACTGCACAAACCGCACCCAAATAACGAGATGAAAGGCTATCAAATCAAACTGGTAATCGAGTTTTTAGAAAACTTGGGAGTGATATGATGAAAAATCTTATGGAACACAAGGGGTATTTTGCCAAAATCGAATACAGCGCTAATGATGAAGTTTTTTTTGGTACAATTGAAGGTATCAATGATACTATTAGTTTTGAGGGTGCAAGCACTAAAGAACTTAAAGCCGCGTTCCATGAAGCTGTTGAGGACTATCTTGATATGTGTCAGCGTTACGGCAAAGAACCGCATAAGACGTATAAGGGCAGCTTTAATGTGCGAATTGATCCGGAAATTCACAAAAAGGCAGCGATACTTGCAGCATCAAAGGGAACGTCGTTGAATAAATTTGTGGAATCCGCCATTGCTGATAAAATTCAAGAGTTATAGGCATGACTGTCTAAAAATCCAGGCTTAAAACCCCGTCCGGTTCGACCCCGGTCTCGGGCGTCACTTGTAAAAATAAGTCCGTTGAGGGCTTTTTTTTTGTTGCCCAACTGGCGAAGGGGTGGGTGTATTCATAAGGCTTTTCTCTTGTTCCTTGTCTACCCAACTAACCGAATTCTTTCGCGAAACCTTGGGTTTCACCCGCCCAAGCGCCGTCCGTGGCGCTGGGCGGGCGGCTTCGCGAAAGAATTCGGTAAGTTGGCTAACGACAGGAACAAAGGAAAAGCCATATGAACACACCCACCCCTTCTTAGCATAAAAAAATCCCTCAAGGGATTATCAATACGATGTTCAGGAAAAAAGACTAAAAAGGAATCCGCCATTGGCAAACTGATTTTCCAACCTCAAACTTCTAACCTCCAACCTCCAATGTGCCGGCGGTCTTCGCCATCTTCAGACAGGCTGGGACTCCCTGCTTGGCGGCCTCAGCTTGGCAGCAAGATTCGTGACGACGTCAGCACAGGGAAAACCGCACGCCCCCCACCCCTTCTTAGCAAAAAAAGCCCTCAAGGGATCATTTTTCGCCTTCGGGATAAAACATAAGAGGTGACATAAAAAGAACACTGTGCCAAGCGGGAGGCTGCTGATTTCGGTGGTTGGGGCAGCAAGTAACTGTCATACTATTGAACAAGCTTTATCGGCATTCAAAAGCTGGACCGAAATAAAACTTGGGTTAGAAGGAATTGATTTTGAAAAGAAGGTTACTGATTTACACCCTTTAAACTTGAAAAACCTGTTATTAGATAAATAAGGTTATAGAGGAAAAAAAAGTATTGTATCGAAAAGGTTTATTGAATTATTGGATAAATATATACTTTGAAACCCAATGCGATTGATAAACATCTCATCGGCTACATAATAGGTTTCTTTTTAGGGGCTAAGTTTAATAATGCAATTATTGATAAACAAAATCAAAATAAATACCATTTAGAGATATTCTAAAAGCAGTTTTGGCCTGAAATTAGAACATCGTCTAAACAGGCTAAACGGCGTCTTACGGGCAGTTAACTCTTGGTAGCCCAACTGTCCCGCATCCTCGGCTGTCCCCGGTCTCCGACTAGAGTTGAAATGTTAATGTTGGTCCTGAGCTTGTGCAAACCACAGGTTCCCGGTCTCGGGCACCACTTGAAAAAATAAGTCCTTTGAGGGCTTTTTTTATTGCCCCAATTTATAGGGGTGAGGGTTTAACGGTTTTTAATTCAAGCGGCTCTTTTGTACATTAGAACAGCAAACTTGTATGACCAGTGACTGTTTTTTGTTTTGTATAAATTATTTTTCATTGATCCCAAAATTAAGGCCCCCGTATCCGCGTCATCCGCGGCTATTTTTTTGTTTTTCGATACTACTTGGGAATTGTCCATTGTCAATTGTCAATTGTCAATTTTTTTACGTCGGCGGCTGAAGAGTGATCTGGTGCTGCGGACAATCAGCGGCGCCACGGCTAACCCGGCGGCCAGATAGGTGGCCACCAGAAATGCCCGGAAGGCCAGAAAAAGGCCCTGATTAAAATCTTTCTGCAAAAATTCGAGCATCGAATTATAAGCGGTTATCCCAGGCACTAGGGGAATGATACCTGAAACAATATATACTGTCACCGGATGTTTTTGGATTCTGGCCATGATTTCTCCTATCGTGCCTACCACAAAGGCCGCTGTCACCGCGGTAAAAAGTTCGGGTACATGACGGCTGCCTACAGCTTCACTGGCGCCCCAGCCGAGCATTCCCGTGACCCCGACCGCCAACCAGGCAGAAGCCGGTGTGCGCAGTGTTATTCCGGTGAACATCGATGTAATAAAGGCCAAGACCATGCGGGTTAACAAGGGGGCACCTCCTTAAATCAATTGACAATTGACAATTGACAATTGACAATTATCCTACGCCTGCGGCTCAGAGGGGTTGGGTGGGATTCGGAAATTCTCACCCTCGGTTTTCTTGCTTACATAGATGTAACTTCCAGCAATCAAATTAAATTTGGTTTCTTACGAATTCGCGGAGATAACTCTCTGCGTTTCTTTTTATACACTGAAACCTGACACCCGTAGTGCAACTTTGTTGATTAGAAAAATGTACTTGTATGACCTGTGATTGGTTTTTGTTTTATATAAATTGTTTATTAAGTTGCTCTGGTTCACTATTTTTTGCCTATTTATCAATCAACAAATATCCGCGTCTTTTAAAATCCGCGTTCATCCGCGCCATCCGCGGCTTTTTTTTAATGTTTTTCGATACTACTTAGGAATTGTCAACTGTCAATTGTCAATTGTCAATTGTTTATACTCTCTGTGTCCTCGATTTTCACTGAATCAATTGAACCTCTGTGCCCTCTCTGTGTTTTCTTTTATTCTTTTTCCATGCTCAATGGTGTTACTTGAGGCTAAAATATTAAGTTCCTCAGATAACCCGCATAAACGGCTAGGGCGAAACCGGCGCCGCCCGCTAAAGCAGCGGCTACTAGCAAAGCCTCTACCATCCTGAGGGTTCCGGAAAACAGGTCACCTGAAATGAAGTCCCGCACCGCATTGGTCAGGGAAACACCGGGGACAAGCGGGAGCAGGGCGCCAACTACAATTTTATCAAGATGTTGCCCAAAACCAAGGTCGACGAATAGACTACCAATAAGACCTGCAAACAATCCGGCCAGGTAGTGCTGTAAAATATAGGCCAAGTTAAAAGCAGCCGCCCCGATAATTATCCTGACGAGGGCAGTTGCGCTCAAAGCCGGAATAAAGTCGGCCCAGCTCCCACCCAGGAGGACGGTGGCAGCGCCTGAGGCCAGGGCCCCGGCGGTAAGTGACCACAGAAAACGCGTATCCCCGGGTGACCTTTCAGTTAATTCCCGCAGTTTGGCCAGACCGTCTTCAGGCGTAATTTTGCTGTCCGCAAACTTTCTGGAGATGTCGTTTACGATTGAGACAACAGTAAGGTTCACATCCCGGGCCCGGATGCGCTTGGCCCTAGTCAGCCTGGCCCCGTCGCGAAACCCGTTAATAATAATACCGGTTGGAAAGACGAGGACTTCGGTTTCAGTAAATCCGGCCCTGCTGCATATACGGGTGACGGTATCTTCTACCCGGGATGTTTCTGCCCCGTTTCTTAGCAGCAGTTCTCCGGCCAGCCCGGCGAATTCAATTGCTTCTTGGCCAGTGATAGTAATCACCCTTTGATGGCCCGCGGCCGGCAGCCGACGGCAGTGTTTAATATAGTATTCACCGGTGAGAAATTCATATACAGTATCCGGAAAGTCCTTCGCCCTTGACATATCATCTTATTTATAAGAAAATAAAGTTTAAGGTATTTTGTCAGGGGTTCATCACGAACAAAGTATCCCGGTAATGTTCCGGATATTGCACAGGAGGTTAGATTATAATGTTAAAGGTGGTTGTGGTCGGAGCTGACGGAAGAATGGGCCGGGAAGTCGTAAAGGCTGTCCTTCAAGAAAACGACCTCTCCCTAGTTGGAGCGGTAGATACCAGGAATCATGGACACGATATAGGGACCTTGGTTAACGGAACTCCCTATGGGGTACTTTTAGCTGGAAATCTTGGCCGGGTGCTTGAGGAAACCGGGGCTGATGTGGTTGTTGATTTCACGACACCGGATATTGTCATGGGCAACCTTGAGGTTGTCTTAAAACACCAGGTGCATATGGTGATAGGGACTACCGGGATTTCCGGAGACAGTGTGGAAGAGATTAACCGGGAAGCAGCAGAAGCCGGTGTTGGGGTGGTGATAGCCCCTAACTTTGCAATCGGTGCAATCCTTATGATGAAATTTGCCGCCGAAGCCGCGAAGTATCTTCCCCATGTTGAAATTATAGAACTCCATCATGACCAGAAACTCGATGCTCCCTCCGGGACAGCTTTAAAAACAGCAGACCTGATCAAGAATAACAGGGAATTTATCCGTCAGGGGCATCCTGATGAGATTGAAAAAATTACCGGAGCGCGGGGCGGCGAAACTTACGGGATGAGGATTCACAGTGTCCGGCTGCCCGGGCTGGTGGCCCACCAGGAGGTTATTTTCGGGGGGCTTGGCCAAACCCTTACGATAAGACATGACTCTAACAACCGGGAGTCTTTTATGCCGGGTGTTATCCTGGCTATTAGGAAGGTTGTTAACTTGAAGGGAGTGACTTACGGTCTCGAAAAACTTTTAACCGAATAAGACATTAAACCTATTTTGACAAGCACCACCCTTTGTATGGCTTCATATACTGTCAGTAGTTGGTCGTACAAAGGAGGTTAAGGCGTGAGTTCGGTACTGACAGGAGTAATCATTGCAGTTCTGGGTGGAGATGACAGGCAGCTGGTCCTCATTCCTGAGTTAGTCCGGTTAGGCGCTGATATCAAAGTTGCCGGGATTTCCAAACTTGCCGGAGACAAAGATGTCCAGTGTTTTTACCAAGTGGAGGAAGCTGTCCGGGACGCCCGTTTTGTTATCCTCCCCATGGCCGGAATCGATGAGAAAGGCTTTATCGGATGTGTATACGGAGTGCAGCCACTGCTTTTGGACAATGAAAAAATGTTATCATTGCGTGATGACTGTGTTATAATCACCGGGGTTGCCAGGCCGCTGTTAAAGGAACTTGTGGCCCAGAGGCGGCTCAAACTGGTGGAACTTAACAAAATAGATGAATTAGCTGTTCTCAACTCCATTCCGTCAGCCGAAGGGGCCATTCAGATGGCTATGGAGGCTACCGACTGCACAATTCACGGGAGCAATTCCATCGTCTTGGGATTAGGCAGATGTGGCCTAACATTAGCCCGGATGCTGGCAGGCATGGGGGCGAAGGTCTCCGTGGCGGCCAGAAAGCCCAAAGACCTGGCCCGGATAAGGGAAATGGGGATGGAACCCCTGACCTTTGAGCAGCTGCCCGGATATGTTGGGAAAGCCGATATTGTTTTTAACACTGTACCCCAGCTGGTATTGGGACGAAAACTGCTTGAACAGGCAAACCCCGGGGTTTACATCTGTGACATTGCTTCTGCCCCAGGTGGCGTAGATTTTGAAGCTGCCGGGGAGTTGGGCATTAAGGCAGATCTGGCGCCCAGCCTGCCCGGCAGAGTCGCTCCCCGGACAGCGGGATTAATCCTGGCGAAGGTTATTCCTGATATTATTACCGGCGAACTTGCTGCCGCTTCCTCTTTATCCCTCGTATGGGATTCAAGGTAGTTGGGGGTGCTTGGATGCAATTGAAGGGTGTTAAAATAGGTTTTGCCGTTACAGGCTCACACTGCACTATAAAAGCGGTACTGGAACAGATGCCCCGCCTTGTCGAAAACGGGGCCGAAATATATCCGATTATTTCACCAACGGTAGATTCTGATGATACGAGATTTGGCAAATCAAGCGAATGGAAAGAGTATTTACAGAAGACGACAGGTCATGATATCATCAGAACGATTTCCGAGGCCGAACCTATTGGGCCGAATAAACTGTTTGATATTATGGTTGTGGCCCCATGTACGGGCAATACGCTGGCCAAGTTGGCCTACGGTATTACCGACAGTCCTGTCCTGATGGCCGTCAAAGCCCACCTGAGGAACCAAAGGCCCGTTGTCCTGTCTATTTCTACAAATGACGGTCTCGGCATTAACGCTAAAAATATCGGTCTTTTATTGAATATGAAAAACATCTACATGGTTCCGTTTGGACAGGATAACCCAACTGTAAAAACGAACTCTTTGGTTGCCAAAATATCACTTTTGACTGAAACAGTAGTTGATGCCCTGGAAGGAAAGCAGTTCCAGCCGGTGCTTGTTCAATACTAAAATAGTTGCTAGTTGCTAGTTGCTAGTTGCTAGTGACTAGTTGTTAGTTACAAGATCTAGACGCTGGTCACAGAGTACCAGTTGCCAGATGCTAGTTTCCAGTTGCTTTTTTCTTATTATTTACTAGCAACTAAGAACTAGCAACTAGCAACTAGTGTAAGTGAATATGTCTTAAGATACATAATAACGTATACGGAGGGATTGTTGTGAAAAGATTCAATGTTGCGGTTGTTGGCGCCACCGGCGCAGTTGGACAAGAGTTAGTAAAAATATTAACTGAGAGAGATTTCCCCGTGGCAGACTTAAAGCCTCTGGCTACCGAGAGGTCAGCGGGTAAAAAGATAGAGTTTAAGGGAAAGCAATATACTGTTGAAAACACTACTGCTGAGGCCTTTGCCGGAGTTGATATCGCCTTGTTTGCAGGGGGTTCGGCAAGTAAAGATTTTGCCAGGGAAGCCGCTAAAAGAGGCGCCGTAGTAGTTGATAACAGCAGCGCCTTCCGGATGGATCCTGATGTTCCCCTCGTCGTGCCTGAGGTTAATCCTGAGGATGTAAAGCTGCATAAAGGAATTATCGCCAACCCGAACTGTTCAACAATTATTATGGTGGTGGCCTTAAAACCCATTCATGATGCCGCTAAAATAAAAAGGGTCGTGGTATCTACGTACCAGGCCGTATCCGGGGCCGGCAAAGAAGCAATAGATGAACTGGCTGCCCAGGTAAAGCAGCTGGCTGAGGGAAAAGAGATAGTCCGTGAAGTATTCCCCTATCAAATTGCTTTTAACCTTATTCCCCACATAGATGTTTTCTCCGAAATGGATTATACCAAAGAAGAATGGAAAATGGTGCACGAAACGAAGAAGATTATGCATGACGAGGACATGGAGATTACTGCCACAACAGTAAGAGTCCCGATTTTCAGAAGCCATTCCGAATCGGTCAATATTGAAACCGAACAAAAGCTTTCTGCCTCTGAGGCCAGAAAACTCCTGGCCGGAGCGCCGGGCATAATTGTTCAGGATAATCCGGCCGGGAAGGAATACCCAATGCCGCTGTTTACTTCAGACAGGGATGAGGTTTTTGTTGGCCGGATAAGGGAGGACAACTCCATAGCCAACGGCCTGAATTTGTGGGTCGTGGCAGACCAGCTGCGTAAGGGCGCAGCCACAAACGCAGTACAGATAGCCGAACTGGTTGTTAAATATGGCTGTATCTAGGAGATGAATACAATGAAGTACCTCGTCCAGAAATTTGGCGGGACCTCACTGGCCACTCCCCAGTTGAGGGAGCAGGTGGCTCAAAAAATTATTGCTGCGAAAAATGAGGGTCTGGCCCCTGTGGTAGTGGTTTCCGCGATAGGGCGGGAGGGTGACCCCTACGCAACTGATACCTTACTGAAATTTATCGGCGGTATCAATCCTGATATTTCTCCCAAGGAACTGGATAACCTGATGGCCTGCGGAGAGATTATCTCCGGTGTGGCGATAGTGGCCACCCTTGAAAAAGAAGGCCACAAGGCTGTTTTTCTAACAGGCGGCCAGGCAGGTATCATCACAGATGACAGCCATACTGATGCCCACATTATTGAAGTAAACCCGAAGCTTATCCATAAATATGCGGCTGAAGGGACGATTGTAATTGTAGCCGGCTTCCAGGGGCAGACGGCCGATGGCCTGATAACTACTCTGGGACGCGGCGGCAGCGACACATCCGCGGCAGCCCTTGGGGTGGCCTTAAATGCAGAGGCTATAGACATATATACCGATGTAGAGGGTATCATGACAGCTGACCCCAGGATTGTGGAAAACGCCAGGGTTCTTGATGTTATTACCTATAATGAGATATGCCAGTTAGCCCATGACGGGGCCAAGGTAATTCATCCCCGGGCTGTCGAAATTGCGATGCAGAAGAATATCCCAATCAGGGTCAAATGCGCGTTTTCGGATGCGCCCGGGACCCTCGTTACAGCATCTGTTGATAACGGGAATGTGGAAATCAACAGGGACCGTGTGATCACAGGGATTACCCACATCCCCAACGTAACCCAGATAAAGGTTTACTCATCCGAATTTCCCGAAAGCGAGCACCCGCAGTTAAAGATATTTAAAGCAATGTCACTGGCGGGGATAAGTGTGGATTTCATAAACGTCCATCCTGATGTGGTTATTTATACGGTGAAGGATGAAGTAGCGACTAAAGCAGTGCAGATTCTGGAGAATATGGGGTTTGCCCCGGTGATTACCCCGTGCTGTGCCAAGGTCTCGGCTGTGGGAGCCGGGATGGCCGGGGTGCCAGGTGTTATGGCCAGCATCATGGAAGCCCTGGTGACAGAAAACATTAAGATTTTGCAGACAGCTGACTCCCATTCCACGATTTGGTGTCTCGTTAAGCAGGATGAGATGGAGAAGGCGATCAGAGCGCTGCATAATCAATTTGTGGCGGGTGAATAAATAATAGACAGAGGTGAAAGTCGTGAGTGATTTCGGGCGTGTTTTAACAGCAATGGTAACTCCCTTCAACTCCAGGCTGGAAGTTGATTACGGGCAGGCCAAAAAGTTAGCCAGGTACCTGGCAGACAACGGTTCAGACGGGATAGTGGTGTCTGGGACAACAGGCGAAACATCAACTCTGACAAATGAAGAAAAAATCAAATTATATGAAACAGTAGTTGATGAGGTAGGCAGCACGACAAAGGTAATTGCCGGGACAGGAAACAATGATACTGCTGATTCCGTATATGTCACCAAAGAGGCGGAAAAAGTGGGCGTCCATGGCGTTATGGCGGTAGTCCCATACTATAATAAGCCGCCCCAGGAAGGGATATACAACCACTTCAAGATGATTGCCGGGGCCACCAGCCTGCCTCTGATAATGTATAATATTCCGGGCCGGACATCTGTCAACATGCTGCCTGACACTATTGCCAGGCTGGCTCAGATTGATAATATCACAGCCCTCAAAGAAGCTGCCGGCAGTCTGGACCAGGCTGCTGAAATCAGGCGGAAGACACCTGCGGATTTTATCATTTACAGCGGCGATGATTCTCTCACCCTTCCGTTGCTCAGCGTGGGCTGCCACGGGGTAATAAGCGTGGTGTCGCATGTGGTGGGCCGGGAAATGCAGGAGATGATCAGGGCGTACCTGAGCGGCGATGTGGCTGGCGCAGCCAGAATGCATCTGGATTTATTCCCGATTTTCAAGGGTCTGTTTATAACCACCAATCCAATCCCGGTCAAAGCGGCCATGAACATGATGGGTATTGAAGTCGGCGGGCTGCGGCCGCCGATGCTGCCGGCCAATGATGCGGAAAGTGCGGCGATCAGGAAGCTGCTGGAGGATTACAAGAAGATTCACTAGAAGCAGTTGACAGTTGACAGATGACAGATGACAGATGACAGATGACAGTGGAGAAGCCTAAGGGGCTGTCCCATTTATAGGCCCTGTTGACAAATAAGTGTGGGTCGAGGGGATGACTGTCCGCAACGGGTTTTCTCTTGTTCCCCTTGATCCGCCACTAACCTCAGATACTGGCAGGGCCTTGGGTTCATCGCTCCCGGCCATCCGTGGCCACCGCGATGCCTCACCATCTGTGGTGAATGTCACCGCCCAAAGCGACGTCCGTGTCGCTGACAGCAGACACCGCTTACCTGCATTTACTGCCAGCCTATGACTGAAGATTGTGGTTTGCTGCTGGTATTATTTAGATAAATTATGTCAATAATAACTAATGTTAAAAATCTTTTGGCTGGCAAACAATGGGCTTGTGCAGGAAAAATAAATAAAGTATAATATTATCAGGTGTTTATGGGCGGTTATTCTTGGTAACCTGAGAGTCGGGACGGACAAAAACCGAATATTTCCCTTGCTTCTCCTGGTTTTCTCAAAAATTATCTACCACGAGCTAAAGCGTGTTTTTTTTGTTTTCAGGAGGTGTACAATGGCAAGAGATGCGAAACTATCATTAATCCCCCTGGGAGGCCTGGGGGAAATCGGCAAAAACATGATGGTTGTGAAGTATGGGGAAAATATTTTGGTTATTGACTCAGGTTTAATGTTTCCGGAAGAAGAGATGTTGGGAATAGATATAGTTATTCCTGATATTACTTATCTTTTGGAAAACAGGGAAATTGTAAGGGGGATAGTGTTAACCCATGGTCATGAAGACCACATCGGGGCTTTACCCTATGTGCTGAGGCAGATTAATGTGCCTGTGTACGGGACCAAGTTAACCCTCGGTTTGCTTCAGGGCAAACTCAAGGAGAATAACGTTTCCGGAGGGGTAACGCTGCACACTGTCAAACCGAGAGATACTGTGGATATCGGGCCGTTTAAGGTAGAGTTTATTAAGGTCAGCCACAGCATTCCGGATGCGGTTGCTATAGCTATCCATACTCCAATAGGGATTGTAGTCCACACCGGAGACTTCAAGTTTGACCAGACCCCGGTCGATGGGCAAATCACGGATTTTCAGAAATTCGCGGAACTTGGTCAAACCGGGACCCTTGTCCTGCTGTCAGACAGTACCAATGCTGAGCGGCCAGGTTATACCTTGTCCGAAAAACTTGTCGGCAATACCTTTGATGAGACGTTTAGAACGGCTAGTGGCCGGATTATTATCGCCACATTTGCCTCTAACGTCCACAGGTTGCAGCAGGCGATCGCCACGGCGCTTAAGTACGATAGGAAAGTGGCAATTGCCGGAAGAAGCATGGTCAATGTTGTCGGTATTGCGACCGAACTGGGTTACATGGATTTCCCGAAGGAACTCTTTATTGAACTCGATCAGATAAACCGTATACCTGCCAACCAATTAGCTATTCTGACTACCGGTTCCCAGGGTGAGCCGATGTCGGCTTTAACGAGGATGGCGATGAGTGACCACCGGCAGGTGGATATCCTTCCGGGAGACACGGTGATAATTTCCGCCACCCCAATTCCAGGGAATGAAAAACTGGTTGCCCGCACCATAGACCACCTTTTCAAACAGGGGGCAGATGTAATCTACGAGTCATTCTCAGGTATCCATGTATCCGGGCACCCCAGCCAGGAAGAGCTTAAGATGATGCTCAACCTGGTTAAACCTAAATACTTTGTCCCGATCCACGGAGAATACAGGCACCTGATAAAACACGCCAACCTGGCCGTCGAGGTGGGTGTCCCCCGGGAAAACGTTTTTGTAGCCGAGAACGGGAACGTGCTGGAGTTCAGGAAAAACACTGCCCGCTTAAACGGCCGAGTTACGGCCGGCCGCGTTTTGGTTGACGGGTTGGGTGTGGGAGATGTCGGCAATATTGTGCTGCGTGACCGCAAACAATTGTCCCAGGACGGCATACTTATAGTTGTCGTCACTATCAACAGGGAAAGCGGCACGGTAGTTGCAGGCCCGGACATTGTTTCCAGGGGATTTGTGTATGTTCGCGAATCGGAGGAACTAATCGATGAAGCGAAGGACAAGGTAAAACTAGCCCTCCGGAAATGTAAGGAAAAAGGCATTACCGAATGGGCTTCCATTAAGTCTAATGTCAGGGATGCTGTAAGTAAGTATCTGTATGAGAAAACCAGAAGAAGACCAATGATATTACCTATCATCATGGAAATTTAGGCAAGGGGCTGTCTCTCAAAAGAGGCAGCCTTTTTGTTTTGGCGTGACCGGAGGGGCTGGTGTCTTCCTGCGGGCGGGCATTCTGAGCAGGGCTTGTTGGCAAATAAGTGTGGGTCGAGGGGATGGCTGTTCGCAAAGGGGTTTCTCTTGTTCTCCTTGTCCGCCACTAACCGAAGATACTGGCAGAGCCTTGGGTTTCACCCGCCCAAGCGCCGTCCGTGGCGCTGG
>PGZN01000067.1 GCA_002840165.1 Firmicutes bacterium HGW-Firmicutes-8 | reverse complement strand
AGGGTCGCTACTAGTCGACACCTCGTATGTTAACATGAGGTACTCTCAATTTCAAATTTCATTTTAGTTCATTACAGGAATGCTCTGTGTCTTCTTTTTATCTTTTAACTAATCATTTAACCCATAGCCGAAATCCTTCAAGTAGCTGTCCTTGTCGCGCCAGTCTTTTCTTACCTTGACCCATAGATCCAAATAGACCTTGGAACCGAGGAGGCTTTCTATCTCTTTCCGGGCTAACTCCCCAACCTTTTTGAGCAGCTGTCCGCTTTTTCCGACTATGATCCCTTTCTGGGACTCCCTCTCTGTAAAAATGACCGCCCTCACATAAACCAGATCGCCTTTTCTGGGCTTAATCTCCTCAATTTCCACAGCAACGGCGTGAGGGACTTCGTCCCTGGTCAAGCGCAGGACCTTTTCCCGGATTATTTCTTTGATGACCGCACGTTCGGGCTGGTCTGTAACCATGTCATCAGGATAATACTTGGGACCCTCGGGCAGGAGGTCTGCCAGCAGTCTGACGAGGTCCTCCACATTTTCACCGTCTAAGGCCGATACCGGAACTATATGGGTAAAGTCCATAGTCCGGCGGTACATGTCAATCAAGGGAAGCAGGGAATTGTTTTCTACGAGGTCTATTTTGTTGATCACCAAAATGACCGGGGTCTTCGTCTGCTTAAGCCAGTCGGTTATGTACCGGTCACCGGGGCCAATTTCTTTTTCCCCGGCCTCAACCAGGAAAACAATGCCATCGACCTCATAGAGTACGTTTTGGGCCACCTTAACCATGTATTCTCCGAGCCTGTGTTTCGGCTTATGGATACCGGGTGTATCAATAAATATCAATTGGGCCTCATCGGTCGTCAAGACACCGGTAATTTTGTTTCTGGTAGTCTGCGGTTTATCAGAAGTAATCGCCAGTTTTCGTCCTACCATTTGATTCATCAGGGTTGATTTGCCTACATTCGGCCTCCCCACAAGGGCTATAAAGCCGGACTTGAAATGTTCTTTATTGCTCAATCTGCAGTCTCCTTCCGAAGCATATCGGCCGTAAAACCGGCGGGCAGCAGCTCCTCAATCGTACTTATGATATACCGGCCGCTGCTGTTGGAACTGATTACCAGGATATCCCTCCCGAACTCAGCGATGACCTGGCGGCAGGCCCCACAGGGGAAACAGTAGTCGTCTGTACCGGCAGCTATGGCAACAGCCTTAAAACCCCTGTTCCCTTCCGATATTGATTTAAAAATTGCCGTCCTCTCCGCACAGTTCGTAAGCCCATAAGAAATATTCTCCACATTACAGCCCGTATATATTCTCCCGTCGAGGCCCAGCGCCGCTGCTCCCACGGGGAAACTTGAGTACGGAGCATAGGCTTTCCCCCGGGCTGAGCGGGCCGCTTCCAAGAGGTCATTGATTTCTACTTTCGATAAACTATCGGCCATATACCCACCCCTCTTCACTCAATTAGGCTTTACAAAAATATAACAAAGCATCCCCGGTTCAAAAATCCGGCAGATGCTTTTAAAATCAACGCGCAATATCGAGGACAGCGAGAACCTTCTCCTCTTTTTCCCTCATTACCTGGCGGTCGTTTTCATTATCATGGTCATACCCAAACAGGTGAAACATACCGTGAGCTGCCAGATAAGCTACTTCCCTGGTTAAGGAATGACCGTACTCCTGGGCCTGCCGCTCGGCGGTCTCTAAAGATATAATGATATCTCCCATGATGTTATCCTCAACCCCATCAACCGGCGGTTCTTCTCCAGTCGATTCCCACATCGAAAATGACAGGACATCTGTAGACTGGTCCTGATGACGGAACTTAAAGTTCAGTTCCCTGATGTAACTATCTTCAACCAGCGCTATACTCACTTCCGGGTCGTCCGTTTTTCCTTCAGCCTTTAAAACTGTTTTGACAACATATTCCAAGGTTTCAAGTAGCCTGCTGTCTACCTTCACCTTTTCCTGCAGATTGTTTACGTATACCGGCATCCTTGGCTTTTCTCCTTTCGATTTCCTTGATTACCGCTTCCGGGTACTCAACTCTCGTATGGAATATCCCTGACAGCACTCTCACGAAAGCCCCGGCGATGATATTAAGGTCCTTTAGGGTCAAGTCACACTCGTCCAATTGAGCATCCTGCAGCTTATCCTTGATAACCCGTCTTACCAAACCCTCGATTCTACCCGGTGTTGGTTTCTGCAGGGCGCGCACCGCCGCCTCAACCGAGTCGGCCATCATTACAATGGCTGCCTCCTTAGTTTGGGGCTTTGGCCCCTCATACCTGAAGTCATCTTCGCTGACTGTTTTTTCGTTTTTCTCATTATCCAGGGCACAGTAGAAGAAAAAGCTGACCAGGCTTGTGCCGTGGTGCTGTTCAATAATATCGGTAATAGGTTTGGGCAGCTTTTGTTCGCGGACCATTTCAATCCCATCTTTGGCGTGAGAGGTAATTATCAGTGTACTCAGGTTGGGGGTAAGTTTATCGTGCGGGTTTTCCGTAGACAACTGATTCTCGATAAAGAAGTAGGGCCTGCGGAGCTTTCCGATATCATGATAATAGGAACCCACCCTGACGAGCAGGGAATCGCCTCCCACGGCGTCAGCCGCAGCCTCGGCCAGGTTTCCTACAACAATACTGTGGTGGTATGTGCCGGGGGCTTCCATGAGCAGCCGTTTCAAGAGCGGCTGCCCGGGGTTAGCAAGTTCCAGCAGTTTAACTGATGAGGTAATCCCAAAGGCGCTTTCCAGGTAGGGAAGCACACCGATGGTTAAGACTGCGGAGAACACCCCGTTAAGGAGGCCGAAAAGCACTCCCACGGCAAAGGTTGTGGAGTTAAGGCCCCTCGTCACCAGTTCGACAGCTACTATCGCGCCCACATTGGCCGAACTTATATATACCAAGCCGGCTTTAGCCAAGTCGGAACGCTGGCTCAGGCGGGATACGCTGTATACCGCAGCCATTCCGGAGATTAATCCGACTAGGGCAAAGCGAAGCTCGTTCCCTGTTATCACCCCGACCAGGCCGCTGAGGACGGCCGTGACGAGCAGGGCCAGTTTCGTGTCTAAAAGGATTGCCAGCAGCATACTGGCAGCGGCCACAGGGATTAAATACCCCAATAAAACAGCCCATTCGGGTTTAATATCTATCGCAATCACCGTTTTGGCTAACAGCAGGACCCCAATAACAACAATTGAAATCAGCACGAGGTACCTTTCGTTCAGATAAATATCAGGCCTCTGCTGGTAAAGATAAATCAGCACAAGAGTCATACCAATCCCGACGAGGAGCGCCACACCTAAAACCGCACTGACCGGGACGGGCTCTGTTAACAACCGGAGGGCCTCCAGTTTCTGAATATGAGACTGGGTGACTATGTCACCCTCCCCGATTATTTTTTCTCCCCTCTGAACGGCAACTCTTACGGGAGCAATCGCATCAACAGCTGTCTCGATTTTCTTGCTCGTTGCCTCTTTATTATAAAGGAAATTCGGCTGCAGGAAATTATCAATCAGGTAACCCACAAACACCTTGGCATCTTTGGGGACTTTTAAGTTAACCACATCTTCTTCCAGCAGGGAAGCCCTAATTTCCTTTAAATTTTCTTCCAGGATACCCTTATTTAAAGCCTTCGTAACAATCCCCCGGGCGTTGATATCAATGGTCTGAATCGTCTGGCTGTCATATCCGGCGAGACTAAGATAAACCCCTTCCGGCAGGGAAAAAGGAATATCCTTTTTCAGCCGGGCGACCTTGTCGGTCGGTGTCATTTGTGCATTGCCGCTGACAGCCTTGACTTTGTTCATCACCCCGCTGATGTCTCCAACTACCTGATTAAGAGCCTCCGGGTTCTCGTCATGAACCTTGCCGATAGAGTTAGCCGCTCTTTTCCTGGCCTCATCAGTTTTAAGCCTGTCTTCAAATTCGACCGTCCTGGTAGCCTTGATAGTTTTCGGAGAGGGTTGTCCCTCTTTGATATCAAGCCTCTCAGGGACATAATTCAAAGAGAGAACAGTTGTTGTGATGATAAAAAAACCGAACCCGATCATCAGGCGTTTTGTTGTTGTATTACGCAGAGCCGGTAAAACCCTATCCTGGAATAAAGACTTAATACTATTCCAAATGGGCGCCATCTGTGTCACTCCCCAATTTGTTACCCCTTATCCTGGCTGGCTTTCTCGTAGGCATTTATTATTTTCTGGACCAACCGGTGCCTCATAACATCCTCGCTGCCCAGATACTGAAAAGAAATGCCCTCGATATCCCGAAGGGTCTCCTTAGCTTCCAGCAGCCCCGAAAACTGTCCCTTCGGAAGGTCGACCTGAGTTACGTCTCCGGTTATCACCGCCTTGGAGCCGAAGCCCAGACGGGTTAAGAACATCTTCATCTGTTCCGGAGTCGTATTCTGGGCCTCATCAAGGATTATGAAAGCATCATCCAGTGTTCTCCCTCTCATGTATGCAAGAGGGGCAATCTCTATAATGTTCTTTTCCAATAATTTCTGGGTTTTATCTGTCCCTAAAATATCGTACAGGCTGTCATACAAAGGCCTAAGATACGGATTAACTTTTTCCTGCAGGTCACCGGGTAAAAACCCCAGTTTTTCCCCGGCCTCTACTGCCGGTCTTGTAATTATGAGGCGGTTTATCGTCTTTTCCCTGAGAGCCTTAGCCGCCATCGCCACCGCCAGGTAGGTTTTGCCGGTACCGGCCGGTCCAATGCTAAAAACAATGTCATGGTTTAAAACCGCGTCAACATACCTTTTTTGCCCATGGGTTTTGGGTTTCACCAGTTTGCCCCGAAAGGTAATAATCACAACATCAGAAGCCAAATCCCTGATCTTTTCCCCGCCGCCGTTTTTCACCAGTTTAATTGTATATTGGACTTCCCTGGGTGTAACCTCATGACCCAGGGCGCTTAACTCACTTAACTGCGTCAAGGCCTGGGCCGTGTTTTCCACATGTTCATTGTCTCCACTGATGATTAAACTGTCATCCCTGATGACAATATTTACGTTAAAATTCTTTTCTATCAGGTGCAGGTTCTCATCATGGTGTCCGAAAACGTTTACTGCATCTCTTAGTTCTTCTAATGAAATCTTTTTCTCAGATTTAATAATCAATAGGTCTTTGCCCCCCGGTAAACATTTTTTTGCTTTAGTTTGGCAGCTTATCTTCCTGTCTCAGTGGTTCCGTCCTACCGATTTCCTCCACAGCTTCAATGATTACCTTGACCCTGACGACATTACTTCCACGGGTTTGGATCTCTTCTGATATTTCCCTGGTGACAGCAGCATCCACTGGGACTCTGCCTTTAGCTTCGGCTAGGGCTCTTTTGTTGGCCAGGGCATAAGCGTCAGATATATTTATTATATCACGGTATTTTTGAACTTCATAATAATTCGTTGTTACTATTTCGACAGGGATGCGAATATTCCTCCATGCCACAAGGTTTTTGACCTCGATGCCGGTTACAAAGTCTTGGAATGGCGGGCTTTCCGGCCCCTTTAAGACCAGTTCCTTGCCAAATACCCAGAGGCTTAACACCTGGGCCTGTTTTCCGGTGCGCCTTGTCCCGACTTCTATAAACCGGCATTCCCCATACCCCTCGTACCAGACTTTGGCCCGTACAATCCCCCTAGCCCTGACAATCTTTACGGGCTCAGGAGGAATCGTCTCTCCTTGCTGCTGGTCCTCCGGTTTCGGTTCAGGCCTGATCACACCCGAGATGATGACATCCCCCTGTTTGACCATATCCCCTTCATTAACCGCCGCCTTACCGCTGTAAACGAGAAGCTGTTGAATCAGCCCGGCTTTCTCCGCAACCACGTTGGCCGGCGAACTGTCAATGGGAGGGACAATCACTTTCTCGGCAATTTCGATGACCGCCTTTGTCCCTGTTACCTTAATCCCTACCCATGATACCTCGGGAATTTCCTTTCTGATATACTTTTCAATTTCATCCTTGTTCATCCGAACTTTGACCGTCCCCATTGCCAAACCCGCTTCCTCAGCGGTACTGATCACCCTGCCCGGCGGAACAACTTTATTCCCTTTGACCTCCACAAACCAGATAAAAGAAGACATGACATAGATCAATAAGACCGATAAAACAGCCCCGGCCAAAAGCACTTTGCTTTTCCTGATCCGGACCAGCCGAAAGGGCAGCCCAATCTTTCCTGTTATCTTGAACCGGCACTGTGTCCTCCGGGCGATATGGCGGAGGGCCCTGATTCCATTCAACCTTACTTTCACCTTGGCCCTGCCGGGAGAAACCCATTTGATGTCCCAAAGGTACAAACCCCGGCCTACCGCCATATTAATAAGCTTCTCCAGGCTTCTGCCTTCTATCACAAGAGAAACATAGCCTGTCAAAAACGACCACAGACGACTCAGCACTGTTCCATTTCCCCCTAATCTTTAAATACAATTGATCTAATCCTGCCTTCAACCATAATCTCATCAGGTAAAATATTCTTTAAGCACAGGTCGAGGCCCGTAATTTCCAGGTCGCCAAGGGTTGTACTGATTCTCACCTGTTCAGCGGTATATCCCAATATTCCCCGGTGGTTTTCAATAAAGACCTGGACATCGCCAACCAAAACCACTTTGGGCAGGTCCATCATCAGGTCCCCGGGGATATCGAGAAAATTGGCGACCTGCTTCTGAAACTGTTTCTTGCGGTCTTTCCAGGACATGTTTACCCCCCCTTGTCTATTAACTAAATTTATGCCGGTACGAGCTGAAAAATGTCAGCATAAACAGTGGGGAGTGGTTAGTGGGGAGTGGAGAGTGAAAAAAGGAAGGTTCGCGCTGATGCGCGAACCTTCCTTTTTGTTGCCGGGCGCAGGTTTGCCGTACTCATCTAGTGGTCTCGCACCTCGCCGTTGGGCCTAGTAAGCTGAGTTACACTGCCTAAACCGTCATGTAGGTAATACAAAGGGTCTTGAGATTCAGGTCTGGTATCATCAAGCGCCAGAACTTCAAAGCGCTCTAACCCATAGGCATATGCTGCTCTGTAATTATCATTGTCGTCATATGTCATCAGAACCTGAGTCAATGGATCTGCCACATCATTCAGGTAATATGTAGTCTCTATAAGCTCTGGATTTTCCGGCATCTCACCATATTTGCCGTTCTTGTACCAACCTAGGTGTTTGCCTTTATTCTCGTACTTGCCTTTTCCTTTGTAGCCTTTGCCGTTGAGGTCTTTTTCTTTTTCTGCCCATTTTTCTTTATTATCGTTTTCAACAGCAGAACCTTTACCGTTGTTGTCCTTATCTGAACCGTTGCCGCTGCCGTTGTCATTATTACCGCTACCGCTGCCGCCGCCCTTGCCGCCGCCATTACCGCCGCCTTTACCCCCGCCGCCTTTGGCCATAATGGTGGCTGTGCCGGAGTTGCTTTGCTTCTTGGCCTGCTTATCTTTCTCGGGGTCTTTGCCGTGGTTTTCTTTATCGTCCGGGCCTTTACCTTTATCAGGCTTAGCCACAGACGGGCTTTTGGCGGCTGTTTTGACGATCCGGTTGCCATCCCCGTCATAACCGTATTCCACAAACTTGTCCTGGGGCAGGTCAACCCGCACCAGCCGGTTGGCAAAATCGTCACGCAAGCAATGTCGACACTTTGGGAGAACGCCAATAGTAGGACGAAGGAGGCACGGGAGTGCCTCCTAAATAATATCAAATCTCACCGCATTTACCGTTCTTGTACCAGCCTTTATATTTTCCTTTGTTGGTATACTTACTCTTCTATGTAACCTTAACCTTTGAGTTCTTTTTCTCTTTCGGTTGCTTTCTCCTTAGCCTGACTGCTGCTGTTATCAGACTTGCCTAGACCTGTTGGAATTAGATCTTTACCGTTTAGATTAAGCTTGGTAGATTACTCACATATTTTGTACTTAAGAAAACTTGTTACTACGAATAAATAAAGAGTTTCATACAAAATAATGAGAATATAAACTAACACAGTTCCTCCAATTCCTGAAAAAGAAAAATTTAATTTCTCCAGCCAAGCAAACATTCCCCAAAAGAACCCAAAAGCTGCAATGTTGGTAATAAAAAAAACCAAAATAGAAGTCAACTTAGCTCTATATTTTGTTTTACAGTTAGGGCATTTTATATTACTAAATCTTGCAAATATTGATTTAACTATGTCTATTTTTCTAAATTGGCACGAACAAACATCGCATTTTTGCATTTAACTATCGCCTCCGAAACATACAAAATATTATTTAATAGCTTCTATTTCTTCATCATAATATGTACCACTTTCTATTGCTTTAATAGTATCTTCGTATGCGTTATAAATCAAATTGCCACGGTTTGTCTTGGTCCAATTAAATTCAAGCATATTGGGGTTATAAACATAAGCCTCATCAATTTCTTTCAAGCGATCCTTCCAATACTTGTCCGCAGAATATGCCGGGTTAATCCAAAGCCCATTAGCATTAATATATGCATTTCCAAACATGTATTTATATATCCCGAAAATAATTTTATCTCTTGACGCACATTTTTTATTCTTTTGTACCATGTATGTTACTCCATTAATTTCAATTCCAGGTGTATTTGACAATGCAAGTTCCTCTAACCAAGTTAGACCTGCTGTGCCAGCCCCAGCTACAACTGTTAATGCTTTACCTGCTCCCCAAAAGAAACTCCAGCTACAGCTAAATCTTTGACTGTTTGAGGTATATCTCCACGATAAATTAGATCCCAACTGGTTTTTACCACATCACCTACAATGGGAACTAAAGAAATCATTTCGATTCTATCATTCCAGATGTCATTTTCAAAATATGCACGTAAATATCCAATTTCTTTTGTCCAACCAAGTCTATAAAGCCCCAATGGATCCACATAATTTATTGGATTGTTTTCAACATAAACATACAAATGTCTACTTAATGGAGTATGTAAAACCCCATCATAATTATCTCTAGTTAAAAACCTACCTGCGTCTGCTTGATAATACCTGCTCCTCAGGTACAACAGATCATCTTCCTCATCCCACGACTCGCCCGTATAACCGAATGAATTATGATTAACATTCCTGCCATCCTCAGATAACTTGGCTCCTGGCGCAGGTACACCAAATTCATCATAACGGTAGTGGTCCCTTACCTCACCGTTTGGCCGAGTAAGCTGGGCCACACTGCCGAGTCCGTCGTATAGGTAATACAAGGGGTCTTGAGATTCGGGCCTGGTGCTGTCCAGCGCCTGAACTTCAAAGCGCTCTAATCCGTAAGCGTATGCAGCTTTGTAATTGTCCTTTTCATCGTATGTCATCAGTACCTGAGTTAAAGGATCACCCACATCATTCAAATAATACGTAGTTTCAATAAGCTCAGGATTTTCCGGCATCTCACCATATTTGCCGTTCTTGTACCATCCCAGGTGTTTGCCTTTATTCTCATACTTGCCTTTTCCTTTATAACCTTTGCCGTTCAGGCCTTTTTGTTTTTCGGCCCATTTTTCTTTATTATCTTTATCAACACTGGCACCTTTGCCGTTGTTGTCCTTCTCTCTGTTAGAACCATTATTTCCATTGCTGCCGTTGTCATTGCCATTATTGTGCAAATAGGAGGCACATAGAGTGCCTCCTTAAATATTGCGCAACAAATCAATTCGTCCATGATGCTTGGATATCGGATGAAAGTGTGCCATCTTTTGTTTGGACAGCCCTAGTAATTTGCCACTCTGTCATGTTATTCAAATCCATGACAAATAGTTCTCCTCCGCCCCATGGGTCACCATACCTGTGTGATGTATATATAAGTTTTGTTCCGTCGGGCGACCAAGCTGGGCTCTCTTCAGACCAACTGTTGTCTGTAATTCTCTGGATATTTTCTCCGGTGCTTTCCATTACGTACACCTCTATATGTCTGCCGCTGGAATTTGTGAAAGCTATTTTCTTGCCATCTGGGGACCAGGAAGGATGATAGTTTATCTCTTTACCATTTCCCTTTGTTAGATTAACTGTTAAACCAGATATTAAATCCTTAACATATATATCAGAATTAACATCCGGATATTCATATGCCAAATATCGCCCATCTGGAGAAACTGAGATATCAGAACCGCCTGCGTTATCCAGGACTTTTTGTTCTTTTTTACTGGTTAAATCATAACGGTAAATAGTAAAGTGCTTAGTTGCACCTTCATGTTTAACAAAAAAAATAGTTTTCCCATCAGCGGTCCATTTAGGTGATTTGTATGTATCCACTGAAGCGTAATCAGTTAACTGGGTTAGACTACTACCATTGGTTATAAATATTTCACTAACATCGTTTTTACTTAACCCACCTTCGAATGCAATTTTTTCTCCATCCGGAGAGAATGCCGGTGTATCATTAGAGTTCGTTTTGGTAGATATTAATCTAAGATTCGTTCCATCCGCATTTACAATATAAATTTTACGGTCCGAAGCTTCCCTGTCAGATACAAATACTATTTTTCCTTTGAACAGTCCTGGTTCGGCAAAAGAAGCTTGTCGGGAATACTTAATTCCGCATCCAGTAACAAGAATCGAAATTATAGTAATTCCTAAGACTGCAACTTTTATTTTACTCATTTCTTCACTCCTTTTTAAATAGTTACTCTTATATCGTCAGGGTCACCCGGGATACCTTTTAATCCCTTCCAACTTCCTATCTTTTTCAGCTTGTCAGAATTAGCAAGATCCTGTGGTGAGACTCTTTCAACAATCACTTCTTTGTCTTGTTGATATTCATCCACAATTACTTTGGTGTACTGAGTATGTTTTGCGATCTCAATCTTTACTGCTTCCGAATTATAAGCTCTCCACACAAACTCGGAACATATAGCAGCTTTCCCCGCCGGATTTGATTCTAAAACTAAGTTGCTGTAGTCAAACCCAAGGCTCTGCTGTGGTTTAGCTGTAGCCCAGTCAACAATAAGTTGACGTGTTTTGAAATTAGGAAGTTCTTTCATTCGGAAAATATCAATGTCGTTATACTGTTTAAAAAAGTCATAAACCGATACCTTTACCCATCCGCCAGCCTGCATATGTGCAATTTCTCCTCCGCCAACATATATCGCCGCATGTGAATATTTACTATTCGTTGCTTTCCTAATCATCGGGTCAAGAACGTAAAAACCTCCATTTGTAAGAATTACATCACCCCAATAGGCATTTTTAATAAAATCGTCAACATGCTCCTGTAAAATTTGTTCACTAGTTTTCGGTGCTGTTACCGACAGAACTCTTGCTTTAGGTTCATTTATTTGTCTTTCTTCTTCTAGACTATCTTTCTTATTAAACCCTAGTGGATCAACATAATTCACCGGACTGTTCTCCACATAACCATACTTATTTAGACTCAGCGGATTTACTGCAAACCCTGGAAAACCATCCCTAGTAGCAAACCTTCCTACCTCAGGCTGATAATACCTGCTCCGCAGATAAAGCAAATCGTCTTCTTCATCCCACAACTCCCCCGTATACCCAA
>PGZN01000066.1 GCA_002840165.1 Firmicutes bacterium HGW-Firmicutes-8 | reverse complement strand
ATTGGAAGCAAGTAAAGAATGGCAACAAATCCAGTAATTTCAATGGTTCAAGCCTTTTTTATCACCGCCTCGTTATGTTTAGGCGGGAATCCAGGGTACTAGCTTACACTTTAAAATTGCTTGATAAAAAAACCCATACCTAGGTCAACAAAAACAGAGCCGGAAAAACCGGCTCTGCTCGTCTTTCTTCCATGTTCAAAGTAAATTGACCCAATCCCGTCTGCCATAAAGGATTCTGATTATCGTCACTGTTGCATCCCTCTATCAATTTGCCCAAATACTTCCTCGGCAGGTACACTACCGTGACTACAGTAGACATCTTAACTACAAGACTAATCATTTTATAATAAAGGAAGAGAGGTAACCATTATGGACATTAGTAAGGAGGGTCACAATATGAGTACTACTATTCCCAGGTATAACATAAGAGACACCAAAAAGTATTATTCTGAACTTAATAATATGGCTTTAAAAGGGATCGAGGTTATCACGTATAATTCTAATAATCAAGCCGAAGAAGTATCTCATATCAAGACTGCTTACTTAGATAAGCTTATAGACAAGTTATCTTTTTCTCCTCTAATTGAGAAAGACGAAGATTTAGCAGTTCATACCGTTGCCCTAAACGAAATTGATCTTTATGGCGAAGGGGAAACAGTAGAAATAGCTGTTGAAGACTTAATAACCAGTATCATTGAGTATCTAACCATTTACATTGATAAAATTGATATGTTCTCTAGAGATATAAAAAGATTATTAGCTCATTTACACATGAAGCCACACCAAAAAGGATCGACTCTTACGGCCTTTTTAATCATTTAAAAACACTTACTTAATTTGAATTCATATAACATTTATCTATACCCACCACTGATGTGCCGAAAGGTCCCTGTCCGGTTTGGGAAAGGGCGTGAGTGTCTAACTGCTCCTTGGAGCAAGTCGGCTCACGCCTATTTCGCGTTGGACCGCTCTGCAAGAATTTTAAAACAATTTCTTGTCATATTTAATTAATCCTACTATTTCATGGAGATAATAGATTTAAATCAAATATAGTTTGGAGGAACTCAAATGTTGATTAAGGACCGTTTCACTCTTGGTGCGATTGCAGGATTAGTCGGTACAATTCCCCAAGTTCTAATAAACTTCATTTCATTCAAGTTTGATTACACAAAATATTACTCCTACCAATTGGCTGCTGGAATACATTTAGCAAAACCGTTAACTGAAAAACCAATTGGTATCTTTATTGGTGGTCTCATATGGGAACTTGCTGGCATGGTACTTGGAATATTGATTATGTTCGTATTGATTAAAACAGGCAAAGACTTCTGGTGGTTAAAGGGTGTAATTATCTCTAATTTCTTGATGTTTACAGTAGTATACGGATTTGTTTTCGATATGGGAAGTGCTAATGTTTTGCCTGAAGATATTGGTACAAATCTTACTGAAATGATAGGTAACATTTTATTTGGGGTTACCAGCGCATTCTTATCTGCAAAGTGGCTAGGTAAATTGTACAATTCGCCCAAAACGATTGAATAAACTCTAGATACAATGTCGCGGTAATTTCGCCTCTCTCCGCATATTGGCTAAACAAACTGGCCGCCCCACAGGCCTTGCAATGGACAATTGACAGTTGCTCTGGCGGAGCCGGTTCTTTCCAAATGTAGAGATACCAATAGATCGGCATTGCAATCATATTACCCAGAAAAATGACAACTGCCCATAATGCCTTTTTATCCTGAGTCACCCGCTCATTGCGAAAGACATTTACAATGTATATTGCAGTCAGAAGCATCATCCACAGTATCGTAAATAAGTGAAGTCCGAAAAAGATAAAAAATCCTGTTGGTGGTCCACCACTTGGTTGATTTTGAATGGTCATAAATTCAAACATAAAAAATCCCATAAAGACAAACATATAAACAACAGGCCATAACGTTCCTATAAGTAATAAGATTTTTGTAGTCTTTTTCATTAAACAAAACCTCCTGATACTTTAAACGCGTTGTACAGCCGTAATATTGTTGCGTAAGCCTGCTGCCTTGTATAAGGGCTCAGGGGCGAAAAATTATTATTGCCAGTACCGCCCATAATTTTGTAACCGGTTTGTGTGTCTTCAGCCATGGAGACAAAAGCTATGGCGTTAACTGCGTAATTTGAAAAGCGGCCGCTGTCGGCAAATTCTTGAGGTATGCCCTGAGGCTCAGTAAAGTCAAGCACCATTGCAGTTCGCTGAAGCATAACTGCAGCATCTTGTCTGCTAATTATACCGGATGGATCAAATCTATTATTGCCGACACCATATACAATCCCAAGGCGGCTTGCTGCTATAATAACCGGGTCATTAGTATCTGTGAAGGGTATCGGGTCTGATATACGGCCGGACATACCGCGTGTATTCATAAACACATCCACCTTCATACCGGTTTTCACTTCAATAAGATTAGCAGCAAGACGGCAGAAATCAGCCCTCGTAATATTATCCTGGTATTTTCTGCGCATATCTTCCGGAACAAGTCCGGCGGCAATCGCGCAGTCAACCTCAGGTTTGGCCCAACCATCCGGAGGTGCAATATACTCCGGCAGACTTATAAAACCGGTCAGACCATCTTTGGTGACAGACGCCATATTTTCATTTATATTACCAATGGAGTCGAAGTCCCCAAACGATACAATAACTTGACCGTCTTTATTGAATAGGGCGTATCCTTTTTCATTCTGTACTGCAACATAACCGTCATTCATATTGCCGATGGAGAAATATTCACCCGGTAAAACCTTAGTACCGTTGCAGTCTATCAGGCCCCATTTAGATTCTGTTGACAGGATAAGGACATATCCGTCATCAAGTATATTGATACCGTATCCATCAAAAAAACCGTTTTCATCAAGAGTGCCTCCGTATTTATCAAGAGGCAGAATAGCCTGGCCGCTTTGGTTGATTATTGTGCATTTATCATTATCAATGACAACTGCCAACCCATTCGTTATGTCTCTAATTCCGGTATATATCAGCGGCACAATTTCTTGGCCCGTTATATCGATGGCGCCCATTTTTCCACCACGCTCTACATAAATCAAATTACCTGTTGATCCGTGAACAAAGTCATATTTCCCTAGAGGAGCAATGACTCTGCCTGTCCTGTCAAATACAGCGGGTTTGGCGCCTTTTCTCATTTGAATAACACCGTTTGGATAAACTCCACCATCTCCGTAGATAAAGGGAACAACTGTCTCCCCGAAAGTATTTAAAACACCCCACTTGCCGTCTTTATTCGCCAGGGTTACACCGCTCTGAAACGGGTCAATCCGGTCATATACAACCGGGGTTACAGCTCTGCCAAATTGATCGATGATGCCCACCTTTTGGTTTTTATACACTGTAGCCAGCCCCGAGTAATAATTCGTAATGATATCATAGGTGCCAAGCGGTACTATGAACTTTCCGTTCCTGTCGGTTACAGCTGTCTTGTTGTCCAGATTAACTGTATACACTAAAGAATCATCAGACGGTGAGATATCTCTGTACTTAACAGGTAGGATTTCCCTACCTGTCTGGATATCAACAAGCCCCCAGACCCCGTTTAAATTGGGGAGTCCCGGACGGGCCGGCTCCCCGATGCCAACAATAGCCATTCCGTTCCCGCCGCTTACAATCGAATTATATATACATGGAATCAAAAGTCTTCCAGTTTCATCAATAACTCCCCATTTCCCATCCTGAATCGCGACAAGATAAGAATGCTGAAAATCATTAGAACCTTGTGACCAAAGAAGAGTAAAGGAGTCATACACAAAAGGGGTAACTGTATTACCGGTTTTATCAATCAATCCATATTTACCGCCATATTGTACAGGAGCCACACTACCACGAAATCCTATTGTATCTTCATAAACACAGGGTATGGCCACTGTATAACCAGAAGTATTTACTGCCAGAGCCGGAGCAGAAACCCCGGCAAGTAAAATGATATAAAATAAAGCAGCTAAGAATTTGGTTGACGTTCTCATAGTTTTAACTCCTCGTATAAATTTAAACGGGCTGGCCCGACCCATAGAACTTGCAATGGACAATTGACAGTTGACAATTGACAATTAAAAAAAATAGGAGTCTGAAACCATTGTCCATTGTCCATTGTCCATTGTTAATTGTCAATTGTCTTTTTTGGTGCCCCATATCGCAAGAGACGATAGGTGTGCTCCGGACTAGGACCGTGAGATAACGTACGGTTCGCGGGCAGGCCATCGGTCGGGTTGGGATATTAGGTCAAAAACTTTTTATCGAAAAACACTTGACGTTTATTAGCTGGTTAAGGTGATGTTACCGCGGCAGCAGAACTCGGAGTAGATCAATATTTTTCAACAACGCGCCAAAGAACTGTAGTGAAGTTCTTCTGTTTTCTTTCACTTGAAGCAATGGAAAATGACCTAGTTCCAAAAAACACGGGTATCATTTTGCGTAACAAACGACCGTCAATTTCTTTTTCAATTTGTTGATTTAGTCTTCTAAAATCTAATTTAATTTCAGGGTCATTTACAGCAAACTGCATTAGGAATTTATATGGAGTTACAGCCTTTTTTATTTTTACGAAATCATCAACTAATAATTGAAGGCTATCAGACGTTAATTTACCCTCTCTAGTAAATCTAGCCCATTTCATTTCAACTCCAACGTCCGGTATTTCGGAATCGTCTTCGGTTTGGACATACATGGCAAAATCCAAAAGCTTTGAATCTTTATAGCCCCAATCTTCAGGCCTAATTCGGTATTTTGGGCAGAGTTCTATGTAAAGAAGAAATTTTGCTATTATTTCAGTGGCAGACCAAGTATCTAGTCCCTTCCCGTAATCCCTGTAAAAAGTTTCTTTATGATGAGAACTAAGAAACTTGTCCCTAATCTGTCTATCACACCGTTTTAAAGCTTCTGATGCGTCATTTAGAAACACTAACATAAATTGTTCAATTGTTCTTTCTTTATCTATCAACATAAAATCAAATCCTTTATTGAAACCTAGCGGTAAGACGAAACCTTTCTATGCAATCCACAATCAAACACCCCAATTATTCTCCAACAATCGCCCCGTTTCCTGCCATTACCACATTTTCTTATACCCACCAATAAGCCCAAAATCGGCCACTCTTGGCATGAAATACCGACTTCGGGGGTCCAAATACCGACTTCGGGGGTTATAATGCAGCCTTCCAGCCAAAAAAATTAAGGCCCCGCTTGAAAAAGCTGAGCCTTTTTTCGGTAGAAAGCCTACAGTATGCGATATCACTGTCTTTCATTTCCTCAATTTAAAAAAGTTTTATTATGTTTTATCCGCGTCGTTCCAATCCGCGTTTATCCGCGTCATCCGCGGCTACTTATGTTTTTTAGTTCCCCTGCACCCGGCTAGAAAGACCCTACTATGGTGTACCACTGTCTCTCTGTGTCCTCTTGTTTTCAGTGAATCCCAGGCTCTCTATGCCCTCAGTGTCTTCTTTTCCTCCCCACTAATAAGCGGCCCCAGCACTGTCAACTGCCAACTGTCAACTGTCAACTCCCTACAGCTTAAACGAACTCTTCAACGACACTATCCTGTTAAATACCGGCTTCTCCGGAGAGGTTAACCTGACATCTACATTAAAGTACCCATACCGGAAAAATTGAAATTTATCCTGAGGTTTAACCCCAGCCATATTTGGTTCTATAAAACCCTGCAGAATTTCCAAGGAGTTAGGGTTGATATGATCCAGGAAGTCAGCTGATGTCCCTGTCCCCGTTTCTACCGCCTCTTCCCCCTCCGGTTCATCCGCTTCCTCCTGCTCATCCAAAATCAGGGGCTCATACAGCCTGAACTCTGCCGGCAGGGCATGAGCTGCCTCCACCCAGTGGATCGTCCCCTTGACCTTGCGCCCGGTAAAATCGGTGCCGCTCTTTGTCTCAGGATCATAGGTACAGCGCAATTCTGTAACCTGACCCTGTTCATCTTTGATGACCTCATTGCATTTTATAAAATAGGCATTTTTTAACCGGACTTCGTTGCCTGGAAACAATCTAAAATATTTAGGAGGCGGGTCCTCCATAAAATCATCCTGTTCAACATAAATCTCCCGGGAGAAGGGGATTTTGCGTACACCCATGGCCGGATTTTCCGGATTATTTTCGGCATCAAGCCATTCAACCTGGCCTTCAGGGTAATTGGTGATTATTACTTTAAGAGGCTTTATAACGGCCATTGTCCTCGGCGCCTTAAGCTTTAAGTCTTCCCGCACAAAGTGTTCCAGCATCTGGGCATCTACTATACTGTTGCCCTTAGCCACCCCGATTTCCCGGACAAAACTGCGCATCGCCTCCGGTGTGTAGCCCCGCCGGCGCAGGCCTGAAATGGTCGGCATCCGCGGGTCATCCCAACCGTCAACTACACCCTCATCCACCAATAACTTCAGCTTCCGTTTGCTCATAACCGTATTCGTCATATTCAGGCGGGCAAACTCAATCTGTCTGGGCTGGCACTCCATTTCACATTCCCTGATGACCCAGTCATACAGCGGCCGGTGGTCTTCAAATTCAAGCGTGCAGATGGAATGAGTTATTCCTTCAACAGCGTCTTCTATGGGATGGGCATAGTCATACATCGGATAAATGCACCATTTGTCCCCCGTGTTGTGGTGAGAAGCATGGGCTATCCTGTATATAACCGGGTCCCGCATGTTCAAATTAGGAGAAGCCATATCTATCTTGGCCCGCAGCACTTTTTCTCCGTCTGGGAACTCCCCGCTGCGCATTCTTGTAAACAAGTCCAGGTTTTCTTCCACACTGCGGCTGTGGTAAGGGCTCTCCTGTCCGGGACGATTAAGGGTCCCCCGGGTTTCCCTGATTTCATTGGCAGACAGCTCACATACGTAAGCCTTCCCCTTCTTAATAAGCAGCACAGCCCGGTTATACATTTCTTCAAAGTAGTCAGAGGCAAAATATAAACCGTCCCACTTATAGCCCAACCACTCGACATCTTCTTTGATGGACTCTACATATTCGGTATCCTCTTTGACCGGATTGGTGTCATCAAAACGCACATTGGTCAGGCCTTTGAATTCATCAGCCAGATCAAAATTAAGCACGATGGATTTAGCATGTCCGATATGCAAATAGCCGTTTGGCTCAGGCGGAAACCGGGTTAATATTTTTTTATGTTTGCCTGATTCCAGATCTTCTATAATGATGTTCTTGATAAAATTTGATGATACTTGCTTGTTTTCCATTGATATCACCTTTCCAACAATGCTGGTTTTTTATTTTACGAGCAAAAAAACCACATTATCAGGTTTAGCAGTTAGGTCTTTGAGTAAAACCAATTCCACCGGATAGGTCAAAACCTGGATGACAAACTGATCCGGTCTGGGATCGGTGTATTTATAAGACACCTTAAGTTCCGTCGAACCATTGTCCGGAGCAACCAAGTTGACATCAGTCACCTTTACGCTGAATCCCCCGGTGGGTTTTAAGCCTCTTGTCAGCAGGACCCAGAAACTGCCGCCGTCCTCAAGCAGGGAAGCTGTTTCCGTGGCCTTATTTTGTTCCACCGCAAGCTTAACCTTTTCCGGAGCTTTGTTAACATCGTAAGATTGAAAAACAATTTTGCCGGTTTTTAATCCCGGGTTAGGTGTCTTGGGAACCTGTTGATCTCTTGGCTTTTTACAGCCGGTCCCTCCGGCTGCAACGAGCATCAGACAAATTATAGGGATGGCCCACTTTGACAACTTTATCCCTCCTCTAAACTGGCCATAGCGTATGCCGCAATCCCGTCGCCCGTACCGGTAAAGCCCAACCCTTCGGTTGTGGTTGCCTTTACATTTACTTTGGAAACCGGCACATCCATCATCCTCGCTAAGTTACCGGTCATTTCAACTATGTAGGGGGCTAGTTTAGGCCTCTGGGCCACTATAATGCTGTCCAAGTTACAGACGGTATAACCCGCTCCCCGAATAATTGCTTTAACCTTCTCAAGCAGACAGAGACTGGAGATACCCTTATACTGCTCATCAGTATCCGGAAAATGTTTTCCTATATCCCCCTGCCCGGCAGCTCCGAGCAGTGCATCAATAACGGCATGGACTAAAACATCCGCGTCAGAATGTCCGGCCAGCCCCATCTCGCAAGGGACGACAACCCCTCCCAGAACTAAAGGGCGTTCAGCCACCAGTCTGTGGACATCATATCCTATCCCGACTCTCAACTTTTTCCCCTCCCCTGTAAAATCGTTTCTGCAATGACAATATCCTTGGGAGTTGTAATTTTTATGTTTTCATATGAACCCGGAATTATCTTGACCCGGTGTCCCATGCGTTCGACCAGGGAAGCGTCATCAGTCCCAAAGTAATCCGCAGTTTTGGCCTGCCCGTGAGCCCGCTTAAGTAAATTAACATCAAATGCCTGGGGGGTCTGAATGTGCCACAGCCGTTCCCTGACAAGGGTTTCAATAATATTACCCCCGGCATCGGTTCTTTTGATTGTATCCTTGACCGGGACTCCTGCCACGACCGCATTGTTAATCCTGACCTCCTCCGCCACCCTCGTAATCAGGTCAACTGTAACGAGAGGCCTGGCCCCATCATGAACCATTACGAAATTATGGCTGTCAGTAACACTTAACAAACCGCAGTAAACAGAGTCCTGCCGTTCCTTACCTCCGGTAACAACAGCAGTTGGTTTTGTAATTTCATAGTTGAGCAGGATCTCTTTCCGGTAGTATCCTTCTTCCCCGGAAGCACATACAAGGACAATATTATCTATTATTTCTGCCGCCTGAAAAACCCGCAAAGTATGTACTATAATGGGTAAACCCTGAAGAAGCATAAACTGTTTGCTGAGGTAACTTTTCATCCTCCGGCCCTTCCCTGCGGCCGGTATGATGGCTGTCAGTTTATCCAATTATTTTCACCTCGTCAAAGGAGGAAGACGTATCCTGGTCTATGACTTTTTTGTCCCCAGGCTTGGGTTTCGCAAAAATCATCCTGCCGGCGGCGGTTTGCAGCACACTTGTCACTATAACCCCAATAGTTTGACTAATAAATTTTCTTCCGCCATCAACAACTATCATTGTGCCATCGTCTAAGTAGGCAACACCCTGACCAACCTCTTTGCCATCTTTAATAACCTGAACAGTCATCTCCTCGCCCGGTAAAACAACCGGTTTTACAGCATTGGCCAGTTCATTGATATTTAGCACTTTAACACCCTGAAGTTCAGCAACCTTATTTAAGTTATAATCATTTGTAACAATTTTCGCGTTCAATACCTGGCCCAGTTTAACCAGTTTGCTGTCGACTTCTGACAGCTCCTCAAAATCCTGGTCGTAGATCTGCACCATCACATCAAGTTCTTTCCTAATCTTATTCAGAATATCGAGGCCTCTGCGACCACGGTTTCTCTTCAACAAATCAGACGAATCCGCAATATGTCTTAGTTCCTCCAGAATAAAACCGGGAATAACCAGAGACCCTTCGATAAATCCGCTCTTACAAATATCCGCTATCCGACCGTCAATGATAACACTGGTATCCAGAATCTTAAATGACTGAGTTTGTTTAACCTCCGTCTTAGTGGATCTCTCCCGGCCAAAACGCGGGAGAATACTGAGCAGTTCTTCTTTTCTTTTCGTTCCCACACTAACACCGAGATAACCTAACATCAGGGTAACAACGATCTTCAAAACTCCGCCAACCCAAACCCATGGCAGCCATGAAACGGCAGCCCCTAATAAATAAGCAATTATAAGTCCGATTATTAAACCAACAGCGCCTCCAACAATTTCCTGAATAGACATCTTGATTAACCGCTGTTCAAACCAGGTTGTAACCTGAACTATTTTATCTACAATACCAGGCGCTAATATAATTCCCAAAAATCCACTTAGAGAAGAAATAATCCCTATTGCCCCATATCGCATAACCGGTGTTTCGATGACAAAACCGGCTATGGTATTCGGCAGATAGTAGTAGCTTAAACCGATTCCCGCACCTGTGAAAACAATAACTAAAAGGAATCGCAAAATCCGGCGCAGCATCATTTTCACCTCCTTTCCCTGAGTAATAGTTTATGAATCTATCATTACCATTATACGCCAATTAGTAATGTCGTAGCAAGATAAAGGTGCCCTTTTTAGGAGGCGCCTCACGCATAACCGGTAAAAAGAAAGAACACGCCAGATAAATCTGACGTATTACGCAAAAACCGCATCGAGCATGAGTTCTATTTTCGCTTCCTCAGTGCCTCTTGCTAGAACCAGTTCACTGATTAGAATCTGCCTGGCGTTCTCGAGCATTTTTCTTTCGCCTGTAGACAAACCCTTTTCCTGCTCCCGCAAAATCAGGTTTTTCACTACTTCGGCCACCTCGTAAACGTTTCCGCTCTTAATTTTCTCCAGGTTATTCCGGTATCGGTGGTTCCAGTTCTGGGACATTGTGCTGTTTCTGTCATGCAGGATAGTTAGAACCTTCTGGACGCCATCCTCGTCAATTACCTGGCGCAGCCCAATCTCCTTGACATTGTTTGTCGGGATCATCACTTTCATGTCTCCGATGGGTATCCTCATGATGTAGTATTTCCTTGTCTCCCCGAGAACTTCCTGTTCCTCTATGGCCTCGATGACACCGGCTCCATGCATGGGATAAACGACTTTATCACCTATATTAAACATGATAGACCTCCTAACCGCGTTTCCATATAAGTATAGCAAAGAACGCAATAAATGTCAAATAAAAATGTATTATATCATATCCTTTTCCAGTATGTCAACAATAATTTTTAAATTATTTTTAAATTAATTTGCGTTGACAGAACCCGATTAATCTAAGTATAATGAATCCGGGAAGTATTTTATGGGCAGAGGGGGACATTAATGAAAGATTTATTATGTGATGAATTTCAAAATACGGTCTCCGAACTGTTAATACGCCACCAGAGCATCCTTGATGTACTAAGTAAGCTTCAGGAAGCGTCTGCCCGTGTTAACCGGGCTGTCACCAAAGCAGTCACCAGCTGCGGTTGTATAAAGGTTAATGCAGAAAAGAAAGGGGTTCCGGACAATATCTCAATTTCGGAACTAAAAGGGTATGTTGAATCCCATCTCAATGGCGAGTTATGCGCTACCTGCCAGGAAATTGTAGAAGCGGAAATAGGACGGACTCTTTTCTATTTGGCGGCCCTGTGCAATCAGTTGGACATCAATCTTTACGACGTGTTTATTAAAGAACATAAAAAACTTTCCACTCTCAGGTTTTTCAATTTAACATAATCGATAACCGCAATTTTTCATTTAATATTTTTCATCTTACCAAGGTGCTGTCTCAAAAAAGGCAGCACCTTTAACTTTTGGCACAGGGGCTGGTGTGTTTCGTAGGGCGAACCCGATTAGCTTGTTGGCAAATGACCCAAATTTAGAGGGGATGGCTGTTCGCATAAGGGGTTTCCTTTGTTTCCCTTGATCCGCCACTTGCCACAGAGACTGGCGGCGCCGCAGGGCGAAGCCACGGGGAATGGAGGTCGGTCGTCAGATGTCAGAGGTCGGACAATCATTATTTTTTTCTCCTCCCCACGATGGCTGTCTTAAAGAGACATCC
>PGZN01000108.1 GCA_002840165.1 Firmicutes bacterium HGW-Firmicutes-8 | reverse complement strand
TATTAAATTACGTTTTTTTGAGCGATTTTTGATAGAATAGATATTTTTGTGCTTTTTTAAGAAAAGCTATTGACCATAGTACGCTCTGTGTCTTCTTTTATTCCCTATACTAGTCTTCATTACGTTTCCTTACAATTATCCGGATTGGAGTGCCTTCAAAGCCGAAACTGCTGCGCAGTTGGTTTTCCAGATATCTCTGATAGGAAAAGTGCATTATCTCAGGGTCATTTACGAAAATAATGAACGTAGGCGGCTTAACAGAAGCCTGTGTGGCATACAGCAGTTTGAGCCTCCTGCCTTTATCCGTAGGAGGCGGGTTAAGCCTTGCTGACTCCTGGATAAGCTCATTTAAAGTACTCGTAGATATTCGCATGGCATGCTGTTCAGATACATAATTGACCAGGTCGAGAATCTTGGGCACCCTTTTTCCAGTCAGGGCTGATACGTATATAGCGGGGGCATACTGCATAAACCCGAGTTCTTCCCTGATATCTTCCGTAAACCGGAGCATTGTTTTGTCGTCTTTTTCCACCAAATCCCATTTATTCACGACAATTACTATTGCATTCCCCGCTTCGTGCGCATATCCGGCGATTTTAGTATCCTGTTCCGTAACACCGGCTGAAGCATCTATGACCAGAAGGACTACCTCTGATCTGTCGACTGCCCTCAGTGACCTGACCACACTATATCGTTCTGTGGTTTCACTGATTTTACCTCTTTTTCTCATTCCGGCTGTGTCAATCAGCAGGTATCTTTTGTCTCCCTTTTCGAAATATGTATCAATCGCATCCCTGGTCGTGCCGGGAATGTCGCTGACAATAACCCTTTCTTCTCCCAAAAGGGAATTAATTATGGAAGATTTCCCGACGTTAGGCCGACCGATAACAGCTATTTTGATGATATCCTCATCCAGTTCTTCATCGGTCTTGATATCAGGAAGCAGTTCGTTCACCCGGTCCAGCAGGTCTCCTACATTCATCCCGTGGGATGCCGATATCATCACAGGTTCCCCGAGGCCGAGTTTATAAAAATCAGCCACATCGAAATTCACCGTAAAATTCTCTACCTTATTAGCGACCAGGATGACCGGTTTCTTGGTCTTTCTCAGAACCTTGGCCACATCCTCGTCAACAGGGGAAAGTCCACCCCTGGCATCAACCAGAAACAGGATTACATCCGCTTCTTCAATGGCCAACTGGACCTGCAGATATACCCCCTGAGCAATCTGGTCACTGACATTCTTGAACTCGACCCCTCCTGTGTCGATAAGGGTAAACTCCCTGCCAAGCCACTCAGCATCCCGGTAAAGTCTGTCCCTCGTAACGCCCGGTTTGTTTTCTACAATGGCAACCATGCTGCCACTGCTCACTATCCTGTTAAATAACGTAGACTTCCCCACATTTGGGCGTCCTACAATTGCCACTACCGGTTTTGCCACAATTGACCTCCCTAATAATTGTTTCATTACGTTTGATTAAATCCGTCTTTTACCACAAAATTCTTACCAAGCTTCACTTTCTTAAAAGATATCACAGACGACCTAGCGCAGCAAAGCTGCAATCAATTTTTAAAACCAAAAAGCCGGCCGCGGATGTCGCGGATAACGCGGATATCTAAAAGTCAGAATCTAAAAGCCG
>PGZN01000065.1:11813-12906 GCA_002840165.1 Firmicutes bacterium HGW-Firmicutes-8 | reverse complement strand
ACATTGCCTTGCGGCCTGCAGGTGGCAGCTTAGATTGCCCGACGGCGAGCGGGAAACCCGTTAAAATACCCAACCCCTCCCGCTTAGACATTCCGCCCGCAGGAACGCACCAGCCCCTCCGGTCATGCTAAAAGAAAGACACTCCCTCTCAGCCGTTTAGCTTGTAACTTCATATAAAATAAAAACTGCGCATGACTTAGAGTAATTAATCATGCGCAATCTTATTATTTATTAATAATCAGTCTGGCGGCAGCCATTATTGAGCAGCAGATTCCAACTTCTCAACACGGTTTTCAAGATTACCGATATCATTCCAAATATGATTAACATGTTTCTTTATATCGGTAATATCTTTTTGCATTCTCACTTGCGCTTTCTGTACAGTCTGCAACCCTTTATGTAGAGATTGCTGCCCTTTTTCCAGAGATTGCTGCCCTTTTTCCAGAGATTGCTGCCCTTTTTGCAGCGTTTTAATATCTTCTTTGATTGGCTGTAATTCCTCCTGGATTACGGTACGGACTATATCAATAAACTCCTTCTCAGGCATGAACCCTTCCTCCTTCATTATTTTCATCTTCCATTTTTATAGGTTTCAGATTTTCATATCGGCAGAATAAATCGAGAGTCAGTTAAATATTACCAAATAGACGGTTACTTGTCAAAACTTTTTTTAATTAAAATAGAGGGTTGCCTGACCGGAATTTTTATTTTTCTCCCCCATCTGTGTCTAAAGGGGTTGATTCTCAACTTTTGGCACAGGAGGGGTTGGTGGGTTCCGGAGGGCGGACCCGACTGGCTTGTTGGCATATGCCCCAAAGTCAGAGGGGATGGCTGTCCGCATACGGGGTTTCCTTTGTTCCCCTTGATCCGCCACTTAGCGAAGATACTGGCAGAGCCGCAGGGCGGAGCCACGGATGGCGCCAGCTAGTCTGCTATTCCTCCCCCCCCAAAGGGGTGATCCCAAAAGAGGCTCCTCTTTCAATTTTGGCACAGGAGGGGCTGGTGTGTTCCGGAGGGCGGACTAACAAGCTTGGAGGGGTTGGGTATTTTATAAGGGTTTCCCTTGCGCTGACGTCGTTGGCAATCTTGCTGC
>PGZN01000065.1:0-11681 GCA_002840165.1 Firmicutes bacterium HGW-Firmicutes-8 | reverse complement strand
ACATTGCCTTGCGGCCTGCAGGTGGCAGCTTAGATTGCCCGACGGCGAGCGGGAAACCCGTTAAAATACCCAACCCCTCCCGCTTAGACATTCCGCCCGGAGGAACCCACCAGCCCCTCCGGTCATGCTAAAAACAAAAGAGGCCATCTTTTTTGAGACAGCCCTCCACCTACTAATTACACCCACAAGACGGCCCACAATCCGTTCCACAATCAGGCCCGCAGTCTGAACCACAGCCGCAGCCCCCGTCACCGGAGATACCTCTCGCAATGATGAGGTTGATACTCCTCATCAGGTGTTCAAAATTCTCGGAAGCCTCTATATAAGCCTTGATGGCAGTGTTGCCGTGCATCCTGCCCTCGATTTCTTCAATAGATTTTTGATCCTCATCAGTTAGCTCTTCGCCGCGCATTTGGGTATCATAAACATGTTTCTGCTTCTTTTGAAATTCGGCGATAATTTTTGCCGCTGCGGGGTCGCTGTTCATGACGAGTTCCGCTTCTCTCATCACAGCCAGTTCATCACTTTCAGCAATAGCTTCAGCGAGTTCACCGGCTTTTTCCATTATTTCTGCTGACATTTGCTCACCTCCAATTCCCGGATACGACTTCAACAGATTTTCTTTAATACCTTTTTTTATGCATAAATAGTTCCAAGGTGCTAGGTGCTCTAGCAACTAGCAACTAGCACCTAGCAACTAATTCCCCATCCAGATGCCAAGTTCCTGATTCTATAATATTAACATAAACTATTTGCCCAATCAAATCCTTTTCACCTCTTAATAGCACCATTTTGTTCGTCCTCGTGCGGCCCTCAAGAAGCGTGGGTTCTCCCTTGTTGACACCCTCCACCAGAACTTCATGCGTCCTTCCTACCTCAGCCAGATTTTTTTCCTGGCTGATGCTGTTTTGAACAGCTATCAGTTTTTGAATTCGTGATTTTTTCACCTCATCAGGAATCTGGTCCGGCATTTCGGCTGCAGGTGTACCGGAACGCTTGTTGTATACAAATGTGAAGGCTGCATCGAACCTGACTGTTTGGATCAGGTCCAACGTTTCGGCAAAATCCTCATCAGTTTCCCCCGGAAAGCCTACAATCAGGTCTGTCGTAATACCTGCCCAAGGTATTTTGGCCCTGATTTTAGCGGCCAGTTCGAGGTACCTCTCCTTCGTATAGCCCCGGTTCATCCTTTTCAGGACGTTGTTGCCGCCGGCCTGTACAGGGAGGTGGAACTGTTCACAGACCTTTTTGGATTCGGCAATAACCTCGATAAGTTTATCAGTAAAATCCCTGGGATGGGAGGTCATGTATCTGATTCTGGCCAAACCGTCTATCTTGTCCAGAGCCAGCAGCAGATCAGCAAAATCACTTGGTGGTTTGAGTTCTTTACCATAGGAATTGACGTTCTGTCCAAGAAGCATTACTTCCTTATACCCCTCACCGGCCAGCTGTCCCACTTCCCGGATAATATCCGGGAAGTTCCTGCTCCTCTCCCGGCCCCGGACGAACGGGACGATGCAGTATGTACAGAAGTTGTTGCACCCATACATAATAGTTACACTGGCCTTCACCCCTGCCACCCTTTTGGATGGAAGGTTCTCGACAATATCGACTTCATTCTCCCAGATGTCAACAACCGTCTTTCTCTCTGCCCTGACCCTGTCGATAAGCTTAGGTAGTTGGTGCATATTATGGGTCCCGAAGATTATATCCACATGAGGCGCCCGGCGCCTGATTTTTTCTCCTACCTCCGGCTGCTGGGGCATACACCCGCAGACGCCGATAATCAAGTCAGGGTTTTGGCTTTTCAGGGCTTTCAGCTCCCCTATCCTTCCCCACACCTTGTTTTCTGCAGTCTCCCGGACACAGCAGGTGTTGAGCAGGATAATATCTGAGTCATTCATCTCTCCGGTTTTTTCGTAACCCATCCTTTCAAGCATTCCGGCCAATATCTCGGAATCACGGTCATTCATCTGGCAGCCGAAAGTACTCACATGGTAGCGAAACCGCTTCCCATCAGGGTTTATGGAGTCCCGGTTATCAATTTTCATGTCCCGTTTATTCATCTGTGGTTCCTCCATGAGAAATCATTTTTTATTATATCACAGCGGAGGAAAATTTAGCAAAAAAGAAATCCCAACGCACTTCAAACTTAATCTATTTTCCCTAATATCTTCTCTATAATTACCATCAATAATGCTGACCAAAAATGGAAAGATACTAATGAGATAAGCAGTTAAATAATATGAATTCATTTCATTCAAAAAGGACGGTCAATAGTTTATGAAAAAATCTTGGCGAAACGACTGGTATATAGTTGGTAGTTTAGCGGGTTTAACTGCTTCTATGTTAAAAACACTTGTCAATTTAGGCTTTTATAAAACAGGTGTCTCCAAATTACACTATGTCGATATTGCCGGTGGTTTTATCTTAGGTAAAAGAGGTGGAGTAAAACCGAGAAAACCAATTGAACAAGCACTTGGTTTTGTAGCAGATGCTTTGTTAGGTGCTGCTTTTGGGGCAAGTTTGTCATATTTAATTAGCAAAACACCAAAAGGATATGAGATTACGAAAGGCAGTTTATTTGGTGCGGCACTTTGGACATCAACCTTATCGACTGGTACTTTGCTGCAAATTGATGGACTATCTAATCCAGACCCTAAATCAATGACTACCATGCTCGCATCAAGCATTGTTTATGGGGCAGGAACAGGGTTAATGATAAAGGGCCTCGGTAAATTCGACAAAGCGGAACAGGTTCAGCCGATGTTTTAGGTCTTCTGACATATATCCACTCCCAATCTGGATTGACTAACTTATATTTAATAATATGGCACAGCCTTTGACTATTGAACTACTCACTGCAATAGAATTATTTAAGACGTGATTACCTTCGGAGTTCGAACCAAAGCGAAGTATAGCCGTTTTTTGTATTTGAACAGTCTTAAATGTATCAAATTTCGATGGAATGGGTGTCTTTTGCCTGCAGTCTGTCCAGCAGATTTGCCATCACTACTCCTGAACCATCTGCTAAACTGTCGCGCGGGCTAGGATCCCTAACCAGAATGGTTAGGTAACTAACTAAATAATAGATTCTATTGCATGTAATAAAGTTATCTTAAATGGCTACTTCTACAATCAATAAGGAGGGCTCTTCGATAAGGTTTACCACCATTGGGACAGGCAGTTCAATATCATTATGCCAGTGCACTTTTACCACTGGTCGTATAGGATTCATAGGATTTTGTTTAATTACATAACCAGCACTACCGTTGTTAAGAGTTACAATAGATCCTTCCGGATATATTTTAATGTTCTTGATAAATCGTTCCAAAATATAAGGGTCAAAGTGCTTTGACTTATTTTTCAGTAAGTACTCCCAAACTTTGTGAACAGGTAACCTATCACGGTAGGGACGCTTACTGGACAAAGCGTCATAGACATCCGCAATAGCGCATATACGGGCAAACTCGCTTATTCCCTCGCCTCTTAATCCCTGCTGATAACCGGAACCATCGTATCTTTCATGATGCTGCAAGGCAGTATTGGCGGCATCGAATGATACTTCCGGACTATTAGATAAAACGTAAAATCCATGCCAGGTATGTTTACTAATAATTCCCCATTCCTCGTCTGCCAATTTAAGCGGTTTGTTTAAAATATTGAGCGGAACCAGGACTTTGCCGATATCATGCAAAAAAATACTAACTCCCAGTTCAAACAGTTTATTTAAATCGTAATTAAGGGCGACCCCAATTATGATAGATATTACAGTTACGTTGACAGAATGATTAAATGTATATTCGTCATGAGAATCAATATTGGCTAAATGCAGCACCATGTCCTTATTTCTTATAACCTCATTTAAAATATTTGAGACAGCAAATTTTGTTGAATCTACTTCAAAGGTTTCACCATGCTTAATGCTTTCTGCTATTTCTCTCAGGCATTTTAATGCTTGAGTCCGGGTTTTTCGGGAAACAATATCCTTTGTTTTGCTTTCATCAACCGATTCATCCTCGATATATAGATAGGTATAACCTATATTTTTTAGCCTTCGAAGATAATACGAATTAAGAACCACTCCTTTACTTAGCATTAAAGTTTGGTCCCCGTTTACTACAGGTCTGGCCAATCTGCAACCTTTGCCTATATTATCAATTCTGACCATTCTCATTTATTTCTACTTCCTTCTATCATATAATGGTGGACAATATGTGAATGCTTTCTGGCAAAATTCCGTCTTTTTCATTCACTTACAAATTCCTGGAGTGATATACAACTTACCAGTTGGAAGAAGGTTTTCTGGCACTGGTTGTCCCAATTGCTTCAATTCGTATCGGGCACATTTTACAAAATTTTTCTCACAGTAATAGTTTACAATTGTTCGCCTGAGAACTGGCATTAAATTAACTCCGGACATTAGAAAACATTTTTCTTTCTCTGGGCATGGATTCATTTGTAGTACCTCCTTAATTAACCAACCTATAATTTGTTCTCCGGACATCCTGGAAAGAATCATTCCGAAGTATTCGATTCTTCCTTATCAATTTTCCAGACATTTTTTTCACGAACCAATGAAACAGTGGAACCAATCTTCTCTCTTTTAATCATCATTGCTCGATTAAAAGAAATAACCACTCTGGAAAACTGTGCTTTTACTTTTGCTCTGCCCTTGTTTTTATTGATTTCAAATATATCGAAGCCATCAATTTTATCAAAGTTAGAGTTTTCTTTTTTCATTTTATAACTTTGGCATAAGGACTTATGTTTTCCCTGTTTCAACCAATCGCATCTTGCCCTTTGGGTATAATAATCTAATCCCTCGCAACCGGTAACACATGTATAATCTATAACATTCCTGGCTTTTTCATAAGCGTGAACTGTATTATAGATTTTTTCTTCATCGGTTAGTTCTTTTTCTGTCAGTTTGAAATTTGGACCGATAGTTTCTTTTTGAACGCCTTTAACAATAGGATTTACAGTGGTTAAACAAAGTAATCCTGATACTATAACAGCCATCGCTGTTACTTTTCTTTTCATACTAATCACTACCCTAAATATAAGATTCCAATGTTTATAGGTTCTGTTAATTCACTGAGCCGTGAAAAAATCAATAAACTTTTTAAAGTGCAGTTCTTCCGCCTTAATGGGCTTGGATATATAGTCATCCATACCGGCTTCTAAATATTTTTCTTTGTCTCCTTTCATGGCATAAGTGTTTTACACCTTACAATATTAAATTGCCTACTAAGCTGATGGAAACATACAACATTCTTGCTGGTTGTCAGTTTCGGAAGAAAATACAATATCAAAAACTACTGTGGTACCATGTTTGGACGTGGATAAAATCATCTTATCTACGATAGTATAGATAAGTTTAAAACCACACCCCAATGAAATTTGCGTAGAAAAACCTTTGAAAAAAAGCATTGATGGTAAATGGTTGAAGTCCATCCCCGGTCCCTGATCCCGAAAAATAAATCTTATAGAACTGTTATCAAGTTTATTGATTGAAAAAATGCCTTTTTGCGCGTGTTTTATGATATTTGTAGCGGCCTCAGAAATACAAAGTAAAACCTGCTGGATTTTTTGGTGACTTGGGTTAAGTTCAGAAATTACTTCTTTAGAAACCCGTCTTGCCATTCCAACGTCTTCACTCTGGGAAATTGTTATTTCCTTTATTTTTCGCCCCTCTTCAACATAGAAAGGCAGTTTCGATTCTTTTACCAGCAAAAACTTCCCATGGGTAACAGCAAATATTATGTCGCGGTATGTTTTAAATATTTTTTCTCTCTGTGTTTTGGTAACCAATAATTCCTTCTCGAGGGCATCCTGGGATTTTTTTAATTCACCAACCATAGCATTAAAGTACTCAATAAAGCTGCCAAGTTCATCCCGGTGCTCAACAGGAATGCGGTAATCCAGATTCCCTTGTGAAATAAGCTTCATTCCACCTGTTAACTCATCTAAGGGTTTATATAATTTTAGGAACAATAACCTGTACTGAAGAATCAGGATAATTGTAATACCGGCAAATAACAATATTAGTAAAATACCTACTCGAATCTGTTGTTGAATAAAACTATTTGCTTCAATATCTGCTACCACCCGAAGATAAGAATTATTTTTTGTTCGTATATCTGCTACACATTCAGCCACGTATCCTTCCCCATTGAACCAGATTTCTTTTTGCACAGGAAAAAGCCAAGCCCCTAAAGAAGCGACTTGTTTTTCACCTGTCGACAAGGTTTTGTGAAAACTTCCCGCTGATGAAAAAATTTCTTTCCACTCTTTAGTATCCCTAGCCAGGTTTAAGATTCTTAATTTGACAATACTGTTTTGGTCGCCGTTCAATGAATTTAATTCTGCCACTAACTTGGAGTTAAATGTATTTTCCCAAATTAAACCCGTTTCATCAGCACCCTCAATACCCTGGATTTTTTGCGCTATAAAAGCAGCCCGCAAATTGACATCCTTAATTAAATCTGAATAAATTATTCCCCGGTAAGCAAAAAATTGGATCAACACAAAAATGGTTAAGACTAAAATGACAATAGCATTGGCGTAAGCAACTATATAACGGTTAAGTCTTTTTCTAAATGCCATATTCATCGGCCACCACTCCATATCTTAATTACCGCTGCATTCAAAGTGTCCCTGGCCCATCAGTTCCGGAATCCCCAATCGAACGAAAACTTCATAAATTTCCTTGGATATTCCCTTTACCATTACCTTTTTATCTTGTGCTTTCATTTGGTTCATTACCTGTACAAGACTTCCAATACCGGTTGAATCAACAAACTCAAGCCCGGAAAAATCCAAATCGACTTCAGCAATTGTTTCAGGAACTTTTTCGATGCTTGCCCGAAATTTTTCTACAGTTGAAATATCCAGTTCTCCGATCAATTTCAAACAACTTGCGGATTCGCCACAGTTATTTTCAATCTCTAGCATTTTGCATTCCTCCTTTTATTTGGCTTTTAATTTTTCAACCTCCAGAACCCCTTGAGAAGATATGTATGCTTTGACATTTCGGTACAAGTCATCAAACTGGTAGCTGCCATAACTGGATTCGATTGTTACAGCCGGATGTACCAACCCTGCTTCAAGTATAGATCCTTCATTTAGAACAAATGTCTTCGAAAGACCGAACTGCTATCTCGTCCAGTTTTTCCCCCTGCTGTATTAAACCTGTAATATCACTCTCGTCCGAAATCACAAGGTGACCGTTAATAACTGCATCAAGAACATCCCTGAAAACGTTGCTCAGGTTATCAAATTTCCAGACAGAATCCACTTTTTCTTCGAAAAGCTGTTTCTGCAAGCCGGTTAAAAAAGCATCCACTATGCGCGGGTCAAATTGTCCGGCTGCACTTTTGACCAACTCGTTAACAGCCGCATCCTTGTTTTTCACCTGGCGGTAAACCCGGTTGGATATCATAGCATCAAAAGCATCCGCAACAGCCAGTATTCTAGCGCCTAAAGGTATATCTTCTCCCGCAAGACCATCAGGATAACCTTTTCCATCCCATCTTTCGTGGTGGTGATAAACTATCGGTAGCAGCGAGGTAAATAGAAAAACCGGTTTCAGAATCTGTGCACTGATATACGGATGCAGCTTTATTTGATTAAACTCATTAGGTGTAAGTTTTCCTGATTTATTCAATATTTTTTCAGGAATACCGATTTTCCCGATATCATGAAGTAATCCGGCAAACCTGATGTTTTCTACATCAATGACCGATAAACCCAATTCTTTCGCAATCATAACTGCATATATTGCTATCTGTTCGGAATGTCCTTTGGTGTAAGGATCCCTAGCATCCAAGGCTTGTACCAGTGAGCGGATTATAGGAAGGAAGGTATCTTGTTGTACATTAAATAACATTTGATTTTCTATAACCAGGGCAATTTGATTAGCAATTGATACTAACAATAACTGGTCTTCTTTGTTAAATTCCAAGTAACCTGTAAAATCTTCATCGTGTTTATCAAGGACTGCGACAACACCTAGTAATTTTGTACCTGTATTGATAGGAACGCAGATTAAATTTTCGAATTTTATTCCATTAAACTTTTTTAACCTGTTTGGTGTATTTTCTTCAACGAAATACTGGGGGTTATGTATCTTGATTTAATAAATAATTTCATCGCGGCAATCCAGTACAGTATCAACGGAAATTTCTCGCCAAATGAACCTTTAACCATTGCCATTTCATTTTCAAAAAGCGCTATGATACACTTTTCCGCTCGGAACAAACGGGCCAGCAAAGCGCAAACATATGTTAACAGTTTTTCCTGCTCGTTTTGAATATCGTCGTAAGGACAGTTAACATGTTCATTTAAACGTGACAAGGTAAATAAAGATTTTTCAAAAGTCTTTACACATGCAGTAATTTTATTTTCTGTGAAGTAATAACGCTGTTTTGAAAAACTGAATACTATCTGGGATACAAACCTTCTTCTAGAAGGGTAAACAAATATGGAACCATATTTCTTAGAAAAATCAATAGATAACTGGTAAGCTGATAAAAAGTTGCCGCCATTTCCAGTATCATTAATAACAAGTGGCTCCCCCCTGATAGTTAAGTCTTCCAGTGCTTTTGTAAACCTATCATCGGTGATGTCTCTTTCAAAGTCTTTTGGTAACTGTAGTGCTGCCTGAAGTTTAAAACTGTCACCCTCATTTGTAAAAACCGCTCCGGCATCTACTTCCAAATCATGTAAAGTGACCTTGCATATGAGTTGCCTGAGATTAAGATTTAATTCGGGAACACTTAGAAGTTTGCTAATTTCGTAGGTATCTTTAATATAACTGCATTTTCCGGTTCAAAGTTTTCACTACTTCCTCATTTACTTTTTTCTCTCGTCTCCAAGCCTGGGAAAGCAAAAACACAACTATAAGAAAATATAAGACAGCTCCGAGGTCAGTCAGTTTGTTTTTTATTCCCGCCTCACTGAGAAACCATAAATCGAATAAAATGCGGAAGCCTGCCTGGCAACAGAATGCTACCAGGATTTCAAATATACCGAAACTGACAGATAAACCAGTCAATTGAAGGACATACAGAAAATTAACAACACTGTTTTGACTGGATAATATGAATATAAAAGAAATCAATATGGTATCCACAAAAACAAATACTTTGATATACGATGTTGTTTTAGGATTCCGCTTAATAACAGCCAGAACTCCAGCACTATAAATCAGAAAAAGCGACCCTAAAATGAGGTTCTCCGCTGTAAACTTTTTTTGCAGGCAAATTATCAGAAAAGTAATTACAGCAATCGCTAACCTACCTAAGTCATATATTGTTAAACGGTTACTATTCCTCATATGCCATCACTCCGCATAAAAAATATGTTAGCCTCATTGTTCGTTTTAGGTTAATTATTTGATTCACTTATTTTTATCAGTATCATTGTTACATCATTATAAAGCGGTTCTTCATCCAGGAACCTGTAAAATTCTGAGGAAATTATCTCCTGAATACTCGCCGGATCATGCATATAGTTTTCCATAATGAGGCTAGTAATCCGTTCAGTACCGAACTGTTCTTTTTTAGCGTTCCTGCATTCTTTTAAGCCATCTGCCGGTTTGCGCCCGATATACAATAGGTTGGTTATGTCCTGCATTAGTATAAACGAGTTCCCTGGTTGCGGGATCATAAATAGCGTAAATAAACGTGATGAACTGTCCACTATACTCCAACTGCGGAAACAAATGCTCATTAAGTTTGTTAACCAATTCATTGGGAGTGTCGCAATTCACAGCATTTTCACGTACAAAGGTGTAAGTCATAGAGACGAATAACGCTGCCGGAACACCTATTCCCATTACATCGCATATGGCTATTCCGAGGTTTTTATTCCGGTTAATCAGCAGGTCGCAATAATCACCCCCGACTTCCCGTGCTGCTTGGGTAGTGCAGGCAATTGATAAACCTGGTACTTGGGGTAATTTAATAGGGGTCAGGCTGGTTTGAATACTGCTGGCAAGCTGGAGTTCGTTATGTACCCTCTGCTGTTCGTAAAAAATTACTTCTTCGGCCTGCTTCCATTCTGTAAAATCATGCAATGTTTCGATTACAGCTATTAACTCCCCTTTACTGTTTCTAATAGGAGCTGCATCCAGAACAAGATACCGGGAACCACCGTTTAGGTTTGAAAACCAAGCTTCTCCGTGTAGGCCTTCTGACAAAATATTCGATTTTGCAGACGTACTGTAATATTCCGGTAGGTTGTCAATTTTACCATCCAAAACAATATCTGATATACAAGGACGCTTTTCTTTATAGAAAACCTTCCAATGGTCCGAGGTTCCCAATACCTGAGATGCCGGTATGCCGGCAAGGTCTTCACAGGCCTTGTTCCAGATAATAACCTTGTGTTGACTGTCGATAACAAAAGTCGGTACCGCGGAATTTTGGACTAGATTTTCAGAAAATTCCTTTTGTTCTTTTAGTAATTCCTCTGCATGTTTACGTTCTGAAATATCCTCTATTACGCCAATAAAGTATTGCGGTTGACCTGATAGGCCGTAAATCAAAGAAATTGTCAGGTTCACCCATACAATTGTGCCATCCTTACGAATATATCGCTTTTCCATTGAAAAAGTGGAAATTTCGCCAGCTATAAGACGATTAATATATCCCACATCTGTGTCAATATCATCTGGGTGAGTAATATCGGAAAATTTCAGTTTTAGTTAGTTCTTCGGATGTATACCCTACAATGTCACAAAACTTTTTGTTTACCTTAACCCACCTTCCACTCATATCTGCATGGACCATACCAACAACTGCCTGTTCGAATGTGGCCCTGAACTCTTCTTCACTCTTTTTTACTGCTTGGTGAGCCCTTTTATATTCAGTGAAATCTTCAACCAGGGCCTGAACACCTGCAACCTTACCCAAAGCATCGCGCCGTGGAGTCAGATGGATTCGTTTGTAGATATCCTTACCCCACTTAGTCTTATACTCATGCTCTGCTACAACATTAACCCCACTCTCAATACATTTTCGAATATCATCTGATATTCCCGCTTTTATTAGGGGCTCAAAGGTCAATACATTAACGGCCTGGGTTGCTTCCATCGAGGGTCGTTCATTACTTCGATATACATATGGTACTGCTCATCAACAATCCGCAAATCCTCCCTACTATGACCAACATGTTTTAATTGATTCAGCTGCTCGTCCATTTGTTTATAGATTTTATCTACTTCTCTGGTTAACTCCTGATCCAGTTCTCTCTCTGCAATAGCCCGCCATCCCAAGGAATTCAACTCGTTTGCAAGCTCCTCGATACGAATAAGAGTTATTTCTGCTTGCCTATGTTGGTCTACATAATTCAATATTCTAATTACAGAAAAGGTGGCAACTAATCCAACAACCAGCGAAAGTATAACTAATATCCATCTTAAACTTGCTTTTGAATGCGTAGCTGCCTTTATGTTTTTGTTTATCTGAACAAGCGGGGAACTCAATGTACTTACCTCCGTACAAATAATAAAACTGCCCCAGGTGAAAATGACAGTTCTCTTTTACCCGGCAACTGGCTGTCATAGCTAACTAGTTAGCTTTAGACCCTTTAGCTTTGCGCAATTACCTTTCGGTAATTTTGCCTTTTTCGGACAACTATTCGTCTAATGTAACATTAGATGAATAATGTTACAT
>PGZN01000064.1 GCA_002840165.1 Firmicutes bacterium HGW-Firmicutes-8 | reverse complement strand
AAACCCTGTCCGGCAAAAACTACCCGGACAGGGTTTATGAGCAAAGTTGACGGTCACGGAACGTGAGCGAGGTGCGGTCAAACAGCTTGAGCAGCGACAGTTATCTTTCCAACAATTGTTGGACTACTATTGTATTTACTATCTGCATATAACACGGCTAATCGTGAAATTGGGGAAATTAAAACTAGTTTGGTCAGCTTGGAAAAAGATGTAGACCAAAATGTGAATAAGTATGACGCTACCGATAAAGATACTGTTGGCTTAAAAAATGATATAAATCAATTAAGAGCGGAGTTTAAGGGTGAATTGGAAATTATTAAGATTAAAATTGAGTTAATTTTAAATAGTAAAAAATAAAAGTGATAAAAGGGTTTATTAATTTAAATACAACCATCATTTTGGTTCTTTAATGGTTAATATACACCCTTTTTCCGTACAGACTACGGGTTCCCGGTCTCGGGCACCACTCGAACAGATAAGTCCTTTGAGGGCTTTTTTTGTTGCCCAAATTTGTAGGGGTGAGGGTATAACGGATTTCCACTCGCCGAATGGCGGAGCTACCCAGCGTATGGATGGCGCATTTGGCAGTACAGCTAATCATCTATTCCTCCCCCCGAAAGTGAACCCAAAAGAGGTTCCTCTTTCATTTTAGGCACAGGAGGGGCTGGCGTGTTCCGTAGGGCGGACTGACGAGACTTGGAGGGGTTGGGTATTTTATAAGGGTTTCCCTGGCGCTGACGTCGTTGGCAATCTTGCTGCCACCTGCAGGCCGCAAGGCAAGGGGTCCCACCATGTTTGAAGATGGCGAAGGCCGCCGGTAAGTTTATGGGTTTAAAACGGGAGGCGGCCATCTTATTAGGAATGCAATCTGAGCCATCAAGTTGTGGGACATTGCATTGCGGCCTGCAGGTGGCAGCTTAGATTGCCAGACGGCGAGCGGGAAACCCGTTAAAATACCCAACCCCTCCCGCTTAGATATTCCGCCCGTAGGAACACACAAGCCCCTCCGCTCATGCCCAAAACAAAGAGGCTGCCTCTTTTGAGACAGACCCCCACTTCTCGACATAACGTTACATTTGTTTCAACAATAATTAGAAGGAAAATCCATTCGAATTGTAGAAACCGTTACTATAAGACGCGCAGCGATGTGCTTGGGATTCGGCATGATGTGCTTGGGATTCGGAGGTGGGAGACTGGAATGAAACTTGATTTTAAAGTAGATAAAAAAACATTAATTGTAAGAGTCAGTGGGGAACTCGACCTGCTCGTGGCAGACGAATTCCGGCAGGAGGTAGATGCCCTGATGGAAAAAAACTGTACTGACAATATAGTCTTAAACCTTGGCGGGGTTAGATTTATTGACAGCTCGGGACTTGGTGGAATCTTGGGGAGATACAAGAAAGTAACGATGCGGGGGGGCAAGCTGGCTATCGTCACTGCCCCGGTTCAAGTCAAAAGGATTCTGGAGATGTCCGGAATATTGAGTATTGCAGGCCTATATGAATCTGAAAATGAAGCCCTGCAGGCGATGTAAGGGAGGTAGCGCTGTGAAAATAACGAATCAGATTAAATTGTCAATAATAAGTCTTCCGGAAAATTTACCCCTGGCCAGAGTTACGGTGGCCGCTTTTGCCGCTCAGCTTGATTTTACCCTTGACGAGATCGAGGATATCAGAGTGGCAGTATCTGAGGCAGTTTCAAACTCATTGATTCACGGATACGAAAACGACCCCAACAGGATAGTGAACATTGTCTGCACGATTTACGGAGATGTCCTGGAGATAACCGTCGAAGATGAAGGTAAGGGTATTGTTGATATCTTCAAAGCCATGCAGCCGGCATATTCGACTGATCCGGAACGCATGGGGCTTGGGTTTACGTTTATGCAGTCATTTATGGACAAGGTGGAGGTTCAGTCTGCTGTCGACGAAGGGACCAAAGTTACGATGAGAAAAGAGCCTCAAAAGGCTGTCACAGCGTTAGCGGAAGAAAATTAAGCGGGGTGGGAATTTTGAATACCCGGTTATCGGAAATGAAGCTTCCCCGTTTTCCGTTACTTTCAGACCAAGAAATGAAAAATCTGTTGGTGCGGGTTAAAGATGGGGATGAAATAGCCCGTGAGACTATGGTTAACTGCAACCTGAAGCTCGTTTTCAATTTAGTCCAGAGATTTACTAACCGCGGGCATGAACCGGAAGACCTGTTTCAAATTGGGACTATTGGTTTGATAAAGGCGATTGATAAGTTTGACTTAACATACAATGTGAGGTTTTCTACATATGCCGTACCGCTTATCATAGGTGAAATCAGGCGTTTTCTCAGAGATGATAACCCTATCAAGGTCAGCCGCTCTCTCAAGGAAACTATAAACAAAATTCACCGGGCTAAGGATCAATTAACAGGCGCTCTCGGACGGGAGCCGACGGTATCGGAGATAGCCGCTCATATCGGACTGAACAAGGAAGATGTAGTGGCGGCATTAGAAGCCTCCCTGACACCTACATCTATCTTTGAGACGATCTACCAGGATGACGGGGACCCAATATTTGTGATGGATTCTATAGCCGGTGAAACTGAAAACAGCAGCGGCTGGTTTGATAAGCTGGCTTTAAAGGACGTCCTCCGGAGGCTCCCGGAAAGGGAGAAAAAAGTCCTGCTGATGAGGTTTTTTGAAGATAAAACCCAGGCCGAGGTGGCTGCCATGATGGATATCTCACAGGTCCAGGTTTCCAGAATTGAAAGACAGGCCTTGAAAAGTGTCCGGGCTTTGATGGGTGAGGAAGAATAATTTACACCTTTTCGGGGCAGATTTCTTATCAGAAATATTTTGAGGAGGTGGTTTTTTTATGTATGTCAAAGTTGTCGAAATGATTGGGGAATCTGAAAGTGGCTGGAAAAATGCGGTTCAAAACGCCGTCAAAGAGGCCTCCAAAAGGTTTGATAATATAACTGGGGTGGAGGTATACAACCTGACTGCCGATGTCATCGAAGGCGATTTGGTTGATTTCAAAGCTAATGTTAAAATAGCATACACGGAGTAAGGGAAGGCTGGGGACATCCAAAAAGGTGTCCCCATATTATCTTAGTTGAAAGGTTGATAGTATTATAATTGGGGGCGTACTGTAATGACAGATGAAAAACTAATTCCTTCTGACCGGGAGCTGCAGGAGATGCAGTACCAGATGATGGTAACAAGCGCCAAACCAAAACCACCATTGCTCAGGAACGTGCTGGGAGCCTTTGTCATCGGAGGGGCCATCTGTGTCTTCGGACAGGCCCTGCTAAACTTTTTTAAGTCATCCGGCCTGGCTAAACCTGAGGCCGGAGCCGCCACATCTGCAGTCCTTGTTTTTTTGGCGGCGTTGTTGACCGGCCTGGGAGTCTATGATTCAATTGCCAAGTATGCGGGCGCCGGAACAATTGTGCCAATTACCGGGTTTGCTAATTCAATCGTAGCCCCGGCCATGGAATTCCGCCAGGAGGGCATGGTTTTTGGTGTTGGCCAGAGAATATTTACGCTGGCCGGGCCGGTACTGGCCTTTGGTTTTGTGACCGCCTGGCTGATAGGTTTAATTACTTACCTGTTTAAATAGGAGGGCTTTTTATGTCATCGGTGAAAAAACTTGGCCAGCAAACATATGCCTTCACAAACCCGCCTGTCTTTGCGGGAGCGGCGTCCGTAGTCGGACCCAAAGAGGGGCAGGGCCCACTGGGAAACCAATTTGATCTGGTCTTACAGGACTCTCTAAACGGGGAGCAAACCTGGGAAAAAGCAGAGCGGAAGATGCTTAAAGAAAGCTGCCAGGGAGCAGTAAAAAAAGCCGGTTTGACCCCCAGTGATATAGACATTATGATGGCCGGAGACTTGTTAAACCAGATCATTTCAGCCAATTTTACGGCCAGGGATCTGGGGATTCCCTTTATTGGACTATATGGGGCCTGTTCCACGATGTTTGAAGGCCTGGCCCTTGGGTCGATGTTGATAGACGGCGGTTTTGCCGACTATGTTTTAACTGCTGCCTCCAGTCATTATAATACCGCTGAACGACAGTACCGGTTTCCTACTGAAATGGGCGTCCAAAGGCCGTTGACAGCACAATGGACGGTGACCGGAGCGGGAGCGGCAGTAATTGGGGTTCAAGGCCAAGGTCCCTCAATAACCCATATCACCATCGGCAAGGTTATCGACCTAGGGGTTAAAGATTCTAATGACATGGGCAGCGCGATGGCCCCGGCCGCGGCAGATACAATTATCCGTCATTTTCAGGATACCGGCAGGTCGCCATCAGACTATGATTTAATAGTCACCGGTGACTTAGCCGCTATCGGCCGGGCCCTGACGGAACAACTTGTGAAGCAGGCCGGCTATGACATATCAAAGAACTATACTGACTGTGGAATCCTGATTTTTGACCCAACCCAGGATACCCACGCCGGCGGGAGCGGATGCGGCTGCTCGGCTGTGGTTTTAACCGGTTACCTTTTAAAGGAGATTATTGCCGGCCGGTTTAAACGGGTCCTGGGAGTGGGGACAGGAGCCCTGTTGAGCCCTTCCAGCACGCTTCAGGGCGAATCAATCCCGGGCATCGGCCATGGTGTGGTTATTGATGCCTATAACCTAGGAGGTTGAAAAATGGATTATGTAAAGGCTTTTGTCGTTGGTGGAGCGATGTGTGTAATCGGCCAGCTGCTGATAGACCTGACCAGCTATAAGATAACACCGGCCCACATTCTAGTTGGTTTTGTAACCGGTGGAGCGGTATTGAGCGGCCTGGGATTATACCAGCCGTTGGTGGATTACGCCGGGGCGGGGGCGACTGTGCCGCTCCCGGGATTTGGGCATATTCTGGCCCAGGGAGCTATCAAGGGAGTCCAGACCAAAGGCCTGCTGGGGGCTTTCAGCGGCGGCGTCGAAGCCTCAGCAGTAGGTATAGCGGCAGCAATAATTTTTGGTTATTTAGCGGCAGTTGTCTTTACTCCAAAAGGGGAGTAATAGAAGAAACAAACCGCGGAGACCGCAGAGGATGCGGAGAGCGCGGAGATATTGAGATTCACTGGGAATAAGAGGGCGCGGAGAGTCACTGCTAACCATACTTGCTTGGGAAGTAAGCTTTTTGCTATGGTTATTGATGTCTCTCTGCGTCCTCCGCGACTTCTCCGCGAACTCCGCGTCTTCTTCTGTTGAAAAGATGGCACAGAGAGTCAGTGGTCGTTTAGGAAAACCAAAAAACAAAAAAAGCCGCGGATGACGCTGATAACGCGGATTAGAACGACGCGGATAAAACATAATAATGGATGATTCACTGGAGGGCGCGATTTAGTATGGTTTAATATGGCTGATGGCGTCGCGAATGGAGCCAGTGATTTTCTAAGAAAAAAGGTTTTGCCTTTCAAGCAGAACCTTAATCTTTTTTGTCCGGAAGCCTGGATCTCGGCTCAGAACTGACAGCTGAATCCTCACAACTGGCCACTGGCCGCTGGCCACTGTTAGGCCTATGGGTCGGGCCAGTTTGTTTTGTGTTGTGTCCAGCGGCACAAACATACTGCCTTTCTCAGATTATGGCACTAACATTGCCGCCTATGTTCCAAGCTTCTTGATTTGCATTAGCGGACATGTTAATCTTATCTCAACTAAAGCATTAGTGGACATCAGGTCATAATTTAAACTATACTCGACTGCCGCTGAACCTAATTAGCGGTCATTTAAAATAAAGGAGGTTTTGACTTATGGTGGTGCGGAAAGATGATATTCATAATTTAGTTGATCTACTGCCAGAGCATTACCAGAAAACAGTTTTTGATTTCTTACAGTATTTGATTGATCGATCCGAGAAAAAACCGACCGGTTGGGCAGAGACTTCTTGTAATTCCTCCGTGCGGAGATATCAAAACTATAAAAGGGCGCTAGGGCTTATATCGCTTACGAATAGGTACATACCGCATACTCTTTGAAATACAGCACAAAGAAAAGATTATATACATCCAAGCCATTAATTCTCGCAGCGGGATTTATTAATAAAGCTCATCGTTAGAAAAATTGTTTAAGAAATATGTATTAAGCTGGGACGTACAATGGAAAATCGGGAGACTTAGATGGGTAGTGCAGTATTCGTCTTGGTATCCTTTTTTTGTTTAGGCTTCCTCGCTGACGCCTGCCGAAAATCCTACTCTTCGCCAAATACGGGGGAGTTGATGAGAGAACAAGGAGGGTTAGAGAATGAAAAACTGTTACCTTTGCCAGGGAAGCTTAGGGCATAAATTTGTTACGGTTGAGCGTGATTGGAATGGAAAAAAGATAATAATTGAAAATGTTCCTGCAGAAGTATGTGAGCAGTGTGGTGAAAGTTTTTTTGATGCAGAGACGACAATGAAAATGGAGAAAATTAAAAAAGCTGCTGTTTATCCACAGGAGCGAACTATTTCTATTCCTGTATCTGTTCGTAAGTTTGACAGTTTGCCAATTGCATAGGAAAAATATTTTAAGCAGCAAAACATACCGAAAACTTCCTGCGGCCCATGGCTGATGGAAGTTTTTTGTGTGTAGTCTACCTGAAAATAAATTTTGGTTAAGAGCAAAAAATAATAAACCGCGGAGACCGCAGAGGATGCGGAGAGCGCGGAGATAAAAGATTAATTTATTAAGGTTTTTTAGTCTCAAATTTTATAAAAAAAAGACTTTATGAACAGTGCTTTGAAACCATGACTATTCTCCCTCCGCGTGCTCCGTTATCTCCGCGAACTCCGCGGTTTGTTTAAAAACAAATTTTACCACAAAGTCTCACGGGCACTAAAAAGATGTCCAGCCAGCGGGGTATCTTTAGCTTACTGTGGCAATAGCATAAATTTGTACCCCTGACTGCATAATATCTGTGAGGTGAATTATTTGCCTGACTCACGCCGAAAAGTCATAATTGTTACCGATGGAGACCGGGTAGCCGGGAAGACGGTCCAGGTGGCTGCCCACAATGTAGGGGCAAGGTTTATTTCCCTGACAACCGGAAACCCAACCCCAATATCAGGCCGCGAAGTTGTCCAACTGATTAAAAAAGCGCCTACCGACCCTGTCGTGATAATGGTTGATGACAGGGGCAAAAGTGGGTATGGCAAGGGGGAACAGGTCCTTCAGTATGTAGCCGAACACCGGGACATAGAAGTGATCGGGGCAATTGCCGTTGCTTCCAATACAGATGCCAAAGGTGTCGAAGTCAGTGAGTCTGTGACACGCACCGGGACAATTGTGCAAGGCCCGGTTGACAAACTTGGCTGCCCGGAAAAACAGGGACATAGGTTCCTGGAGGGAGATACGGTAGATATTCTAAGTAAATTGCGAATCCCGGTGATTATCGGGACCGGTGATACCGGGAAAATGGATTTTGCCGATGATTATGCCAAAGGCGCTCCTGTTACGACAAAAGCCCTGCAGGAAATAATCACGAGGAGTGACAACGATGACCGAAACAATGGACCCAATTCATAAAATAAGTAAAAAATACAGTGAAAATATCGAGATTCTCAAAGCACAGCTTGGTATAGGCACAAGTTACGATGTCGCCTTAAGGGAGTTCGAAATCGCTGGAAAAAAAGCTGCCTTAATTTTTATCGATGGACTTATCAACGACTTTCCGTTGGTGGAAATCATGCAGAATTTTGCCTGCCTGGACCGGGAGGATATCGTCCCAGATACCCTGCATAAACTGTTGGACAGGTATGTAACCTACGTTAAGGCTCTGCCTACAGATAAACTGGAAGATGTGATAACAAAAGTCCTCTCCGGTTTTGTCGTCCTAATCGTAGACGGGATGCCGGAAGCAATCCTGATTGAAGCCAGGAAATATCCGGCCCGGGGCCCGGAAGAGCCGGACATAGAACGGGTAACGCGCGGTTCCAGGGACGGGTTTACGGAGACAATCCTGTGGAATACAGCATTAATCAGGCGGCGGCTTAGGGACCCCAAACTAAGAACTGAAATGCTGACAGCCGGAACGCGGTCCAAGACCGACATCTGTGTGGCCTATATTGAGGATATAGCTAATCCTGATTTAGTTAAAAAAATAAAAACAAGAATAAAAGACATCAAGATTGACGGCCTGCCGATGGCTGAAAAGTCGGTGGAAGAGTTTCTCACGATGGGAAGCTGGAATCCGCTCCCCCAGGTCAGGTATACCGAGAGGCCAGACGTGGCGGCTATCCACCTGCTGGAAGGCCATGTCATAATTATTGTCGACACATCCCCCAGTGTAATCATTGCCCCAGCCACCTATTTCCATCATCTCCAGCATGCTGAGGAGTACAGGCAAAATGTTGCTGTGGGGGCTTATTTACGCTGGGTAAGGTTTATCGGAGTGGCTGTGTCGATTTTTGTCCTGCCGTTGTGGTACCTGTTTGCTACCCATCCACAACTGCTCCCGGCATTCTTAAAGTTCATCGGACCGTCGAAGTTGGCCAAGGTTCCGTTGATTTGGCAGTTTATAGTAGCTGAAATAGGGTTAGACATGCTGCGCATGTCAGCCATTCACACCCCAACCCCGCTGGCCACGGCACTCGGCTTGATTGCTGCTTTTATGCTCGGAGATGTGGCGATAAATGTTGGGCTTTTCAACTCTGAGGTTATTCTCTACATGGCGATTTCAGCAGTTGGCACATTTACTACTCCCAGTTACGAACTCGGTATGGTTAACAGGTTATTCAGGTTTGGATTGTTGATAATGACCGGTCTTCTGGGTTTACCGGGTTTTCTGGCCGGACTGGCCGGCATTTTTCTCCTGATGGTTTTTACGAAACCGTTTGGGATACCTTATCTGTGGCCCCTTATCCCCTTAAACCTCAAGGCCCTGAAAGCCGTACTTTTAAGGTCCCCTGTCCCACTTGAAAATACTCGACCGAGTGTTCTGAAACCTCAGGACAGGAGCCGCCAACCTGCTTTCAACCCGGCCAGAAAACCCGTGAACAGAACGAGAAGAACAAGGAAATAAGGCCTCCGTATAAATTAACAGGTGAGCGTCAATAATAGAAACTGGGTTTTTTTACTAAAAGGAGGTAGAAATATATATGCCGGTTAAGATTGGGATTCCAAGGGCCCTCCTGTATTATTATTTTTATCCCTTGTGGAAGGGTTTTTTTGAGGCCCTGGGTGTAGAAGTTGTTTTGTCATCCAAAACGACGAAGGCCATTTTGGACAAGGGTATAAAACAATCAGTTGATGAGGCCTGCCTGCCAGTAAAATTGTTTTTTGGGCATGTTCTTGATTTAAAAGACAGGGTCGATTATGTATTTATTCCGCGCCTGGTCAGTGTGGAACGAAAAGCGTACATCTGCCCTAAATTTATGGGCCTGCCTGATATGATCAGGCATAATATAGTCGGTTTACCGACGATAATTGATGTAACAGTAAACATGTCACGTAAAGAAAAGAATCTTTATAAGTCCTTTGTTGAGGCCGGCCGGTTTTTTACCTGTAACCCACTGGCCATAAGGAGAGCGTACCACAAGGGTTTGGAGGAACTTGAAAGGTTTAACCGCCTAAACCAGTTGGGTTTTCTACCCAATGAAGCAATGGACTATATGGAAAAAGGGCCCACTGTCCAAAACCACTCCCCCAGGGGGGACGGAGGCATAACTATAGCGCTGATCGGACACGGGTACAATATTTACGACACCTATATCAGTATGAATGTAATTGAAAAACTGCGTGAAATGGATGTCCGGGTAGTTACCCCGGACAACCTCACCGGCAGTATCATCGAAGAAATGTCAGACGAACTGCCGAAAAGGATGTTCTGGACCCTAGGCAAAAGGATGATTGGGTCGGCCTTCCACTTTATGCGGTCTGACAGTATTGACGGAATTATCCATGTGGCCTCATTCGGGTGCGGGCCGGATTCCTTTACCGGTGAAATTATTGAGAGGCGCCTGCGCCGGCGGGGGACGCTCCCATTCCTTAACCTGGTCATCGATGAGCACTCCGGGGAGGCCGGAATAATCACCAGGTTGGAGGCTTTTGTGGACATGATCAGGTGGAGGAGGGCGGCTCAGTGAAAGTAACATTTGCTCATATGGGCTATATGTATATATGCTTAAAAGCATTATTGAAATCCCTGGACATCGAAGTTATCGTACCACCTATGTCCAGTAAAAGGACACTAACCCTGGGGACACAGCACTCCCCCGAATTTGCCTGCCTGCCGTTAAAAATTAATCTGGGCAATTTTATTGAAGCGTATGAGCTGGGGGCTGACACTGTTATTATGGCAGGTGGTATCGGCCCCTGCAGGTTTGGTTACTATGCCCAGATTCAGCAGGAAATCCTGCAGGACCTGGGTTACAACATAAAGATGGTCGTCCTCGAACCTCCACAGAAACACATATCCGAACTGCTGATTAAAATAAGGGAAGTGACCGGTAACCGGCCGTGGTCTGATGTTGTTAAGGCCATCAGGTTCGCCTGGTACAAAGCGAAGGCAGTGGATGAGGTCGAACGGGTAGTGCACAGGCTGCGGCCGCGGGAAATCGAGCTGGGGACGGTTGACGAGGTCTTTAAGAAAGCGTTGGAATGGATTGATGAGGCTGAAAATAAAAAACAGCTCGACAAGGCTGTTGATAAAGCTAAATACTCTCTGGGCAGTATCCCGGTCGACAATACGCGCACTCCTGTCAGAATAGGCATTGTCGGTGAAATATATGTTATGCTGGAACACTTTGTAAACTTAGACATCGAAAGGCAGTTAGGCAGGCTCGGGGTGGAGGTGGAGAGGTCAATTTACCTTAGTGAATGGATAAATGACCACCTCTTCATGGGACTTTTAAGGGTAAAGAGCAGCAAGGCAGCGAGGGCATATGCCCCACCTTATGTGAACCATTTTGTGGGGGGGCACGGTCAGGAAACGATAGGCAGTACAGTCGTGTTTGCGAAAGCAAAATATGATGGAGTAATCCAGGTTCAGCCTTTTACCTGTATGCCGGAAATAATTGCCGAAAGCATTCTGCCAACAGTCAGCAGGGATTACGATATCCCCACCTTTTGCCTTATTGTTGACGAGCATTCGGGGGATGCCGGGGTGCTGACAAGGCTGGAAGCCTTCGTTGACCTGCTGAATATTAAGAAAGAGAAAAGTACGGCCGCTTATTAGTGGCCAGTTAGCTAGTGGCCAGTAAAAAAAGAAGACACAGGACGCGGAGAAAAGACGGAGGACACAGAGAGAAAGCGGTAACCTTTACCAGATTCCTACTTCCCAAGCAAGCTGATAATTAAAATATGTACAAAACAAAAAAACAGTTACAGGTCATATGAGTATTCTCTTCTACCCAACATAGTTCTGCTGTATCAGAAAGAACCGCGGAGATCGCAGAGGATGCGGAGAGCGCGGAGATAAAAAATTAACTTGTTAAGTTTTTTAGTGTCAAATTTTATAAAACAAAAAAACTTTGTAAACAGTGTTTTGAAACCATGAGTTTTCTTTTTTCTCCGCGTGCTCCGTTATCTCCGCGAACTCCGCGGTTTTAAAGAGCCGCGAAGTACAGAAGTGACTAAATTGAACTGGGGAACAGGGATTACTGATTACTCTCTGTGGTCTCTTCTTTTCGGTGAATCACGGTTTCTCTGTACTACTACTTTGTGAAAGTTTGTTTTTTAAACTAAGTTTTTATCATGTGAATTTCCATACCGCCTCGGGGTTAACATCAGGGTATGAAATACGAAAACAAAAGAAGACAC
>PGZN01000107.1 GCA_002840165.1 Firmicutes bacterium HGW-Firmicutes-8 | reverse complement strand
TGCCAGTATCTTCGCTAAGTGGCGGATCAAGGGAAACAAAGGAAACCCCTTATGCGGACAGCCATCCCCTCTAATTGTAAGTCATTTGCCAACAAGCCGTCTGGTGTACCCAACCCCTTTTGTCAACAAGTCCAGGGAGGGTCTTTTGGCATTTGAACCATTATTTGTGCAGTGAAGTGGGAGCATGGAACAGTTATAATTACTGGTGTGTGATTTGAGAGGGGGGAGAACCATGAGCACAAGGAAATTGCAGGTGGTTTTGCTTGTTATGCTTATGACTGTGTTAATTTCAACGGTCGCTTACGCTTACGTCGGGCCTGACTTAGGTTCCAGGAACCTCAGGTATGGGCTGATTGGCGGTGATGTTCAGGAACTGCAGACGTTTTTGAATAACAATAAGTTTTTTGTTGGTTTGATGGATGGAATATTTGGCCGGAAGACGGAAAACGGTGTGGTAGGATTCCAAAAGAAAAGTGGAATCACTGCCGACGGTATTGCGGGCCCCCAAACGTTCGCAGCCATCAGGGATACCGGCAGTAGTCGGACAAGCTATACTGTTGTGTCGGGTGACACCCTATATTCAATTGCAGCCAGAACAGGCGCCACTATAAACAGCATCAAAGAAACCAATGGTTTAAAATCAGATACAATTTACCCTGGACAGAACCTTATTATCTCCAAAATATCAAGTCCTGTTAATCCCCCTTCAAGCAAGCCGTTAAAAGTAGTCCTGCAGGAGAAGGGAATCACAGGCCCAATCCCTAATTTTAAAATCGTTGTGGACAAGTCTGACCACCTACTGACTCTTTATTCGGGCGGTACTATCCTGAAGTCTTACGGGGTTGGCCTGGGGGATGGCGGTGAGGGTGATAAACAGAAGGCTGGGGATCATAAGACTCCGGAAGGAACCTTCTATATTGCCGAACGATCAGTTTTGTCACCATCAGACCGCTACCTCGGATCTAGGTGGATGAGGGTAAGCTACCCTAACATCGAGGATGCTCAGAGGGGTCTGGAGAGTGGATTGATAGACCAGTCATCATATCGGGAAATTGTCAGGGCTAACAACAACCACGGGATCCCTCCCCAAAAAACAGCTCTCGGTGGAGGAATAGGAATCCACGGCGGCAGCGGGACTTATGACAATACCGGAGACCATTGGACATGGGGCTGTGTTGCTTTAACAAACGCAAATGTGAATGAGATTTACGACTATATTCCGGTGGGCGCTAAGTTGGTAATTCAGCAGTAAACGGTAGAGTAGGGGCTGTCTCCTAAAAGAGGCAGCCTCCTTTATTTCGGACTGACCGGAGGGGCTGGTTTGTTCCTCCGGGCGGAATATCTGAGCGGGAGGGGTTGGGTATTTTAACGGGTTTCCCGCTCGCCGTCTGGCAATCTAAGCTGCCACCTGCAGGCCGCAAGGCAATGTTCCAGAACTTGATGGCTCAGATTGCATTCCTTATAAGATGGCCGCCTCACGTTTCAAAAGCAGAAACTTACCGGCGGCCTTCGCCATCTTCAGACATGCTGGAACCCTTTGCCTTGCGACCTGCAGGTGGCAGCAAGATTGCCAACGACGTCAGCGCAAGGGAAACCCTTATAAAATACCCAACCCCTCCAAGTTTTTAGGTCTGCTGAGCTAAATCCCCATTTTATTACCGGAACCCCGGGCTCTGATTGATATTG
>PGZN01000063.1 GCA_002840165.1 Firmicutes bacterium HGW-Firmicutes-8 | reverse complement strand
GTGTCTTCTTTTGTTTTCGTATTTCATACCCTGATGTTAACCCCGAGGCGGTATGGAAATTCACATGATAAAAACTTAGTTTAAAAAACAAACTTTCACGAAACAGTAGTACAGAGAAACCGTGATTCACTGAAAAGAAGAGACCACAGAGAGTAATCAGTAATACTTACTCTCCGGTTCAATTTAGTAACTCTGTACCTTGAGAAATTATTTAATATAAAAACATAGTTTTTGCTCAGATATTTTACCCTCGATTTGCTTACAGACAGAGATGTAACTTCCGGCAATTAATCTATCTTCTCCGAGTTACTTCGCGGCTCTTTAATAACGCGGAGTTCGCGGAGAATGACGGAGCACGCGGAGAAGACAGAATACTTATGTTTTAGAATTTTTATTTTATAAAATTTGACACTAAAAAACTTAACAAGTCATTTTTTATCTCCGCGCTCTCCGCATCCTCTGCGGTCTCCGCGGTTTTGTCTAATATAGCAGAACTATGTTGGGTAGAAAAGAATACTCATTAGACCTGCAACTGTTTTTTGTTTATAGTTTTAATTGGTCTAAATTCACGGCATCCATATCCGTGTTTATCCGCAGCCTTTTTCAAATGTTTGATTGAATGTGGGCTAAGATTTGAGGTTAACTCCGCACTCCGGATAGATGATACAAAAAATATTATATAGTGAAAATGTGCTGCTGCATAGTCCTTTTGATATATATGAAAAGGGATTTCGGTTTCTTTATCGAATAGAGAGGTTAATTTTATTTAAGGGGGAAGGAACTGTGTTATATACACCCAGGAGTGAATTGGACTGCAGGACATCCGCTCTGCAGGCTTTACTGGCTGAAAAGGGGATAGACGGAGCTTTGATAATCCAGTCTGTGGACCTATTTTATTTTTCCGGGACAGCCCAAAATGGCTTCCTATATATACCTGCTATAGGGCAGCCTGTACTAATCGTACGAAAGAGTCTGGCCAGAGCCCGGGAGGAATCGGCTTTAGAGTCTATAGTACCGCTGGCGGGTGTGAAAAAGCTGCCTGAACTGCTGTCCTCATTAGGATACAGTGTGCCTGAGACAATAGGTTTGGAGATGGATGTCATCCCGGCCGGCAACTACTTGTTTTACGGACAGGTTTTTAGCGGTACGCGGCTTGTTGACATCTCCGGCCTGATCAGGCAGGTCAGGCAGATCAAGTCAGAGTATGAGATAGAACTCCTGCGGGCTTCCGGCCGCAGGATGAATGAAATATATAAAGAGATCCCGGGAATGATCCGGGAAGGGATGACCGAGGTGGAACTGGCCTCCAAAATCGAGGGGATGGCCCGGGCCGCGGGCCACATGGGCTATATCGCCATGCGGGCCTTTAACCAGGCGCCATTTTTCGGCCACCTAATGTCAGGCTGGACCGGCGCCGTGCCTTCTGCCTTTGACGGCGCCACAGGCGGCCCCGGGCTCACTCCGGCCTTTCCCCAAAGCGGCGGTTTTAAGCCCATCGGACGGGGTGAGCCTATCGTTATCGATTATGTCGGTCTATGGGACGGGTATATTACCGACCGGACGAGGTTTTATTCAATTGGCCCTCTGCCTGACAAGTTGATGAAGGCAATGACGACTGCCCTGGAGATTCAGGCTGCCATCATCGAGCGGTTGAAACCGGGTGTCAACGGCAGTGACCTGCACGAGCTGGCCCTCGATATGGCTGCCGCAGCGGGGTTTGGCGAGAATTTTATGGGGTTTGGCGCCGACCAGGCCAAATTTATCGGCCATGGTGTCGGCTTAGAGCTTGATGAGCTGCCAGTGCTGGCTAAGGGTTTGGATAAACTGCTTCAGCCGGGGATGGTTTTTGCGGTAGAACCGAAATTTGTGTTCCCCGGCGAAGGTGTGGTAGGGATAGAGAATACGTTCGCTCTGACGGAGAGTGGGGCCGAGAAATTGACGTCGACGCCGGATGGGCTGACAGTGATATAAACAATTGACAATTGACAATTGACAATCCAGGTGGCGGTTTTTATCCGTCTGATGGTGCCGCGTGGTCAGCATGGAGCCGGTGATGCAAGTTGTTAGATGCAAAAGGTTTTGCCTTGTTTCGGGGCAGAACCTTAATTTTTTTTGGGGCTGGAAGTCTGCATTATAACCCCCGAAGTCTGCATTTCGACCCCAGAAGTCGGTATTTCATGCCAAGAGTGGCCGACCTATCTATAGGTAAGATCAGACACTCTCAGAGAGAAAAAAGAGAAAAGGCTTGGGCGGAAGTAAAAAAACTGCCTTTTTATCGGCGGTTCACGGACAGTGGTATTCTTAAAGAACAGGCAGACATATACCACTGCACATTGGCTGAAATTGTTTCTGTTATCTCAGGGTATGGGGACGGGAAAGGGTTGGATATCCTGGTCAGTGAACGAAAAATAACCAGACAGGAATTGGGGGATGTGTCACCCCCAGATTTTATAATCGGGGAAACTCCGCAATTCGCTAAACAGGTGAGCCATTTAGATGGTAATGCTTTACGGGGTTTGGGTGTCGCGGCCGGGAAGGCCGCTGGGACGGCCAGGTTAATATTCCATCCCAATGAAGCAGAAAAACTTCAGCCCTATTTTTGGCCCATGGAGCCATTGTGGCTCGTTTGTTTCTCCAATTAATGCAGGGCTTGTCAGACGGGAGTAAAACCCTAATTATCGTGTTCGTCAAGGGTTAGACCTTAACTGGAAATGAATGGGCGAGGAATATTGTCAGGGATGTTGAATATCATTACTATGAATAAAAAGCACATAGTTATTTATTTAACAATTGTTGTTATAGTAAGCACGGGTTTTGCCTTATTGGGGGTAGAAGCCGCCAGACGGTATTAAAAAAAATCCTCTCTACCGGTGGGGAATATGTAAAATACTAACCGGGTAAAAACCGGCCGTCCAAGTATTCTGTGGAACCATTCTTATATATTAAAAAGCTTATTAAATCCATAAAAAGGTTTAATATTAATGGCTTAATTACTTACAGTAATAACGGTGGGAAAACGTTAAAAATTGGTTAATTATTAGTCATGTTACCGGCAGGGAAAACAAAGTTTTTGTCAAATATATTACCAAACAATATAATATCAAAGGAGTGGGTTTTTTGGCCGAGTATAAGGTTGTAGAAGTCACTCAGTTCGACGCTGGGAAGGTTCCCGAAGAGTTAGAACCGGAACAATTCAGAACCTCTATTAGTGAATTTTGCCCGGCCGGATGGGAAATTATCTCTACCAGACTCATGGCAGACAACGGCATTCACAGAGCTTTAGTCGTCCTGTCAAGGTAAGCAGCTGTTGTTGGTTACTTTAGGCCCAACGAAATCTAAACACTCCGGAAACAGTACTTGGAAAACTTAATATGAAACTGAATATCATAAAAAACCAAAGAGACTAACTCTTTGGTTTTTTACTTAAACACCCCAAGTTTAAGTGCGAAATAACCCATGTGAAAAAAATTTTCGGAATTTATTGTATTCTCTTACAATTTCACAAGGATTTCGAATATTATATATGTTATAATAATTTTATAAAAGAAAACTGTGCCCAGATGTTTGGTTGTCACAACAGCTAAAAATTTTTGGAGAGATTGGGAATCGGGACTGTGCGGCATAGCCAATTCCGGAGAAATATTTTGGGTTTGCCAGGTTTTCTGATTATTTTACTGAGAACGCAGGCCTTCTTTTGAAAGACGAAAGGCTTGAGAAAACAAAGTACTTTGTCCGTCGGGGCGAGGATACCCAGCTCGTGACTGATATACCTTATGAGTTCCTTCAGTGTGACCCCAATATGAACCAGACCTGGGTTGATGAGAGCACTGTTTACCTGGCCAATGCCAACGGGATTATGGGCTGTATATTCAACCTCCAGGTGGCCTCGGAAAAAATGGAAGAAGTGGCCTTCTTTGCGGAAGTTGCTGCCTCCGCCGTCGACAATGCTCTGGAACATTATGTTAAAGACAGACAGATTGCCAATCTCAATACATATCTAACGATCAGCAATACCCTGCATTTTTCTATCGAACTCAAGGACCAGTTAGCCTGTATTATCAATCTATGTGTTGATGCCGTTCAGGCAGAGGCAGCTTCTGTCCTGCTTTTGAATGATGAAAAAAATATGCTTGAATTTTACGCAGTTGAGGGGGAAAAGAGCGAAGCTTTGTCGAAGTTTACATTACCGGTCGAACATGGAATAGCCGGATGGGTTATCCGGGAGAGCGAAAGTATAGTCGTCAATGACGTTAGAAGTGACGGTCGTTTCTTCCAGGGGGTAGACAATAATACGGGTTTTGTAACAAACTCGATTCTGGCAGTACCGATGATTGCCGGCGAAGAAAAGGTCGCATTTGCGGTAAAAAATGCAAGATGTTTGAATATGTGGCTAATACATATTGCAAAATCCGGTCGGGAGCAGGCAGCTGCCGAGGATGTAATCGGCCCCTGAAAACCTGGACACCGTGCCAGCGAGATAGGATTATTGAAGGATAAAGCTTTATACCTCGGGGATGCCTCTGGCAGATGATATCACACTTTTTGTAGTGGGTGCAGAGCAGTAGTCTAAGAGGGGGGATTTCCAGTGACGAAGCTCAGAAAATTTATTATTGTCCTGGCTTTGGTAGTAGGCGCCCTGGCAATACTGGCCGTAATGAAATTTTTTGAAAATGATTACAGCATGTATCCAAAGGTATTTTATAACTATAAGGAAAAAGGCAAAAGCACACAGTTTAATGTCGATGATGTGCGCAGAGGTTTTAACAAGTCTCGTTAACGGATCATAACCGCCGGACTGACGAAAATGGTCAGTCGTTTTTTTTAAGTAACATCCATCAATTGAGAGAGAATAGGTTTATGGAAAATTTACTGAAAATCGACAACATACGTTTCACTATAGGAGTGAATACCGGTAGGGTTGAGGTCTCCGGGCTGCTGGAAGAAGGGGGCGTATTAAATATATGCGGCCCTTCAGGTTCAGGGAAGACGACCCTCCTGCGCATCCTGGCCAAGCTTAAGGAAACCGGGGGAGGAAGTGTCTTTCTGCAGGGGAAGCCGTGGACCGATTTTTCACCGTCCGGGTGGCGCCGAAAGGTTTACTATCTGGCTCAGAAACCTGCGATTTTTGACGGGACGGTTGAAGAAAACCTGAAAAAGCCTTTTGAACTGGCAGCAGTGAAAACAGATCTTAGATTTGATTTAGACAGGGCCGCTCGGCTGATGGAGCGCCTTTATCTGCCGCAAGAACTGCTTACCCGGGATGCCCGTACCTTATCAGGCGGGGAAAGTTCCAGGGTGGCTCTGGTCAGGGCCCTGCTCGTAGAACCAAGCGTGTTGTTACTCGATGAGCCGCTTGCTGCGCTGGACCGGACTGCTGCCTCAGCCGTTATTGAGCTGATCGCTGAATGGCTGGAGGAAACCGGCGGTCGCGGCGCCGCACTCGTTTCCCATACTGGAGACATTGGCGGCCTGTCCTGCTGTTCCATATTAGACTTGGGGGGCAAAGAAGGTGATTTAAGTGAATAGCGGAGTCGTCCCAATCTCCAATTTTCAGCTGGCTTTAAGCGTGATTCTCGTAGTTATCGCCGGGGGCATTTCAGCCGCTCTCAGGCTGGGTCTCCTGAAATCACTGGCCTGGGGCACGGTACGGACTTTTATCCAGTTAACATTTATCGGCTATGTCCTGAAATATGTTTTTTCTGCCAATAACCTGTGGCTTATTTTTGTTATCATCGTCGTGATGTGTTTTATAGCTGCCAGGGCTTCAGTCAGGCGAACTCCAAATGTCCCGCGTTATCCCGTGACGCTGGCCTTTTGGTCACTCCTGGCCAGCACTGTCTTGGTCGGCTTCATAGTTGTACGGGTTATCATTAACCCTGTGCCTTGGTATTCGGCCAGAATAGTTATTCCTATATTTGGGATGATTCTGGGCAATTCCATGAATGGGATTGCCTTGTCCCTTGACCGGCTGTACGGCGAATCCTATGCTAGGGCGGGGGAAATCGAAGCCCTGCTGGCGTTTGGGGCCACACCCTGGGAAGCCATCAGGGGTTGTGTGCATGACGCAATGCGGGCAGGCATGACTCCTACTATAAATTCCTTGATGGTAGTTGGACTGGTCAGCCTTCCGGGTATGATGACAGGCCAAATCCTGGGCGGGGCAGACCCCCACGAAGCTGTCAGGTATCAGATTGTCGTGATGCTTATGATTTCCGCCGCAGTGGCCATCGGCTGTCTCCTCCTCGTCGGCTTTTCATATAAAAGGTTGTTTACTCCCGATGGGGCTTTAAAAGAAGAAATCTTTAAGAGCAGGCAGTAAAAAGAGTGGAGAGTGGAGAGTGACTAGTTCTCTATGCCTTGCGGGCCCCGAGGGACTCGGACAGTTTGCTTCACAAACTCCCATTAAAACAAAAAAGAAACCACAGAGTACCTAGCGCAGCAGAGCTGCAATCAAACATCTGAAAAAGGCCGCGGATGTCGCGGATAACGCGGATATCTAAAAGGCAGAATCTAAAGCCGCGGATAAAAATATAATAAAATGATTCTAGGCCGGACTCTCTTTCATTAACACAAAGGCTAATGAGCTTTCCTATGTTGTGGTAAAAATTGTTTTTGATTTGTGAATCTAGCATAGCAAGTCATTTTTTTATCTCCGCGCTCTCCGCATCCTCTGCGGTCTCCGCGGTTTTTTCTGATCCCCTGATGAACCCTGTGTTCTAATAGACATTTATTAGATGTGTGAGGGGAAAACTAGCCCTATGAGTATGGAGGAATTGCTGGATTGGTGTCAAATAATATAGTTTATCAATGATGGTACTGGTTTTTGAAAGGTGGTTTTGTCATGTATGAGATTTCGGCTTACAGCCATTTTGATGCCGCCCATTTTCTGCGCGGTTATCCGGGGAAATGTGCCAATATTCACGGTCATCGGTGGAAAGTAGAAATCACGCTGAGGGGCGAAACACTTAATGAATTAGGCATCCTTGTTGATTTTATGGATATCAAGGAACTGCTGAAAGAAGCAGTTAATGCATTTGACCATAAAATGATAAATGAGGTACCCCCCTTTAATGAGATGAACCCTACGGCCGAGAACATCGCCGGATATATTTTTGAGGACATGGCCGGTCGGCTCCGGGACCGTGTGGGAAGTCAGATAAAAATCACGAAGGTCACCGTCTGGGAATCAGAAGCCGCCAGCGCTACATACTTTAGTGGAGAGTGAAGAGTGGAGAGTGGAGAGTGGAAACGGTTTTGTAACCTTATCCACTCCCCACTCTTCACTCCCCACTCACCACTGGTTTTAAAAGGAGGCATATCACATGAAAGCTGTTGTCCTGTTATCAGGGGGGTTGGACTCGACGGTTTGTATGAGTGTTGCTGAGGCAGCGGGATACGAACTGTTTCCGATGAGTTTTAAATACGGTCAGAGGCATGACAGGGAAATTGTCTCAGCCCAAAACATAGCTAATTATTACGGGGTGAAAAAACATCTTATTATCACAACTAATATGGACGATATCGGGGGCAGCGCACTCACAGCTGATATAGATGTTCCCGCAGGTGACGAAAATCGCGGGGATATTCCGGTTACGTATGTGCCTGCCCGCAACCTGATATTTTTAAGTTACGCCCTTGGTTACGCGGAAGTTCTCGATGCACGGAAAATATATATTGGTGTAAATGCCCTGGATTACTCGGGTTACCCCGATTGCCGGCCTGAATTTATTGAGCGGTTCCAGCATTTGGCTGACTACACGACAAAGGCGGCAGTCCAGGATAAAAGGGTTATTAAAGTGGAGACTCCTTTGATTAATATGACGAAAGCCGACATAATCCAATTGGGACAGAAGAACAATGCCCCCCTCCACCTGACTACCAGCTGCTACCGTGGAGGAGAGCAGGCCTGCGGGACTTGTGACAGCTGCCTCTTAAGGCTTCGCGGTTTTAAGCAGGCGGGCTGTAAGGACCCGATCGAGTACGGAGTACGGAGTACGGAGTAAAAAATATGCTGAGAACATACTTCTTTTTTATATGCTTTGGCTTGTCCCTAGCCGTTACCGGACTGTTCCTGCCTTTTTGGCATGTCCTCGGATGGCTGGGTCTGCTGAATGCCAGGCAGAGGTATGGCTACTGGGTCAGCCACTTCTGGGCCAGGTTTTTACTGGCTGTTGCAGGGGTAAGGGTTAAGGTTAAGGGAACTGAAAACATTCCTCAGGGTGAAACTGTGTTATTTGTCAGCAATCACCAGGGTAATTTTGATATTCCGGTCCTTTTTAGATCCCTGCCTAAGCCGATAGGTTTTTTGGCTAAAGTTGAGCTGACCAAAATCCCTGTAATTCACTCCTGGATGAACAAACTGGGTTGTGTTTTTATCAACCGGACGGACCTTAGACAATCAGTTAAAGCAGTCCAAAAATGCGTGGAAGTATTGAAGGGCGGCCATTCTTTGGTTATTTTCCCTGAAGGTACCAGGGCCAGGGGACCTCAAATGGGGGAATTTAAAAAAGGCAGTCTGCGCCTTGTGGAAAAGGCCGGTGTGCCTATTGTCCCGGTAACTGTTAACGGCACTTACCGGGCTATGGAGGCCAACGGTGACCGGATAACCCCGGTCGATGTTGAGGTTACTGTTTCTCCTCCGATTTATTTTGACAGGCTGTCCAAAGAAGAGCAGGCCGATATCAACTCAATCGTCAGAGAGGCAGTTGCTTCAAAACTGCTATAACCTAATATTCTACCGGTTTTTCGTATATCCTGAAGGTTTTGCTGACCGGTAACCCAAATTCCCGCCTTACAAAGTTGTTCATCGGGGCATTGTTTTCCAGGATAACCGAAAACTCAAGTTTATCATAGCCTGCATCTAAGGCGTCTGTCCACAGCCGCAGGCCCATTTCGGCTTCTATACCCCTCTTACGGTAGGCCGGGACAATCCCCAGAACGGTAACCCGCAGTTCCCGGAACCCTTCGGGATTTGCTGCTTGGCCGGTTACAGTGGGGGAGCGGGCTGCAGAATATAGGTCGGGAACTGTCAGCAGGAGGCCGACCGGTTTACTGCCCGCATAAGCGATGTAGTTGAGAGCAGTATGTTCCAAGGCAGTCAAGGTCTTGAGGAGGTAAGCAAACTCTCTCGGTGTCATCGGAACATAGCCCCAGTTATCGGAAAACGACTCGTTGTACAGGCTGGTGAGTAAGTTTGTTCTGTTGAAACGGGTTGTGAGGTTGAGAGGACGTACCGAAACTTCCGGATGTCTCTTTCTAACGATTTCGGCGACCCGGTACAGGCGGTCGGGAAGGGACATTTCCCTCGTGAATTGATAGGCAAATAGGTCAACGAGCTTTTTGTATCTGTTTGACTCTACCAGCCGGGGGTAATATTTTTTGTTGTAAGGTGTCATTACTGATGGCCGGGTATAGCCGTCTATCAGCAGACCGGCCTGATAATTGGTAGAAAAGTCAACCGGTCCGATGATGTTTTGTATCCTCCTTGTTTTCGCGAAACGCTCAACAGCAGAAAAAAGCTCTTTGGCAGCCGGGCCGTCAGGCAGGCACTCAAAGAAGCCGAAAAATGCAGTATTCTCACTGTGTATGGCATTGTAACGCCGGTCGGTAAAAGCGGCTATCCGGCCCAGAGGAGTGTTGTTTTTTACACACAGGTATAACTCCAATTCATGGTACTTTAGGGCGGGATTGGCTGGCAGCCGGAACTCGTCGGCACTCGTCCCGATAAGAGGTTTAACCCAATTCCGGTCACCACAATAAAATAACGGGGGCAGGTTGACAAATCGGTCTAATTCGTTTTCACTTCTGACTGTTATAATCATCTCATACCAATTGACTGCGGCTGCAGTAACAAGTTCCGCCGGAGAAAGCGAAAAGGGGCTGTCGCAGCCCCTTCCCGCAATCGTGTTTAGTCATCACCAAGGAATAAAAGGATAAGGATCAGGAAGAGAACAAACGGGAATTTTCCAAATCCAAAACCGGCGCCAATACCAGTGCCAGTGCCTGCAGGTCCACTCATCAATATTCCTCCTTCTTTGGGTGGGTCGTGTGTACTGAGCGTTCTCAGTATCATCTTGGTTCATACTACGCAGGAAGGCGTAAAAGGTGCTTATTCCACGACACCAAATATTGGGACCCGGCCGGGAGTATCAAAAAGGCGGCTTCAGCCGCCTCTAACTACTGCATATTCTTTGTCATTTAACTCTCGAATAAACTTCCGACTTTCTGTTTACAGTTGTTAAAAAATGCGGGAAAAGTCCGGTCAATAATCCCCTGAGCTTCTTCTATGATATTTGCTGCTCCGGGGACGTCGATATTAATACCGTGTTTTTTGGCAGTCTGCATACCGTATTTCTCGGCCAGACCTGTCGAGGTAACCTCTCCGGTAAGGACATATTCACCGTAAACTGGAAAACTCATAGCCATTTTGGGGACCGGAATGCTGTAAAAAGGGGCCAAAACTTGACTTAGCGCGAGGATAAGGTCACTGCTGTCCAAGGCTTCCGCCAAACAGCCGTGGTAGTCCGGGCGGCGTTCATAAAGCCATAGTTCTGCAGCCATCTCGATAAAGTTGTGGGCCTTCCACCAACCCATTTTCTCCGGCAGACGGCAGCACTTAACAACCTTGTCAATCAACGGGCGGGCCATTTCAAAGGCGTAGCCCTTCGTAAAATCCAAGTACCTTTCGTCACAATAGTAATCAAGACCTTTAGGTGCAGTGCCGTGCGTCACTGCACCTTTGGCGAAGTCCTTAAAGATACCGATTCCGGAAAGATATGCGAGTGTTTCGCCGCACCTTCCGTGAGTATCGGCATGCTCAAGAAATCCGGCGATAACGGTGTCCGGGAAAACAGCCCCCAGGACAATTTCACTATTCATTTGACCGAAAACATCCCCGGCGAAGCAGATGTGTGTGTAGGGAAACATGGCAGCACTCCCTAATTATTTTTAGTACAAATCACTTCTACATTTAGCTCTTTTTTCCTGTATTTTCATCCTGCAAATTTAAGGAGGCGGTTTAGGTTTATCGAGCATTGACAAACTAAAGCAGTGAGTCTAATATGGAGGTAGGCCGGGAGAGTAACCGGGATTGAAGTATACCAGATTTGTCCGGAAAAAATAGGGGAGGTGCATACTATGTGTATGGAAAAGACTCCATGGGAGAAATCAGTTGAGTTTCACGGCCACGCCTGCCCGGGTCTGGCTATTGGATTTAAGGCCTCCGAAGCGGCGTTACAGGTACTTGGCCCTACCAGGGATATCGATGAAGAAATAGTGGCAATTGCCGAGAATGACAGCTGTGCTGTTGATGCAATCCAGTCGGTACTCGGATGTACAATAGGAAAAGGGAACCTGACCTTGCGAAATTACGGAAAACAGGTATTCACTATTGGGAGCAGGAAGAGTGGTCAAGCTGTCAGGATATCGCTTAATTTTGATGTAATGGGCGGCGGAAATCCGGGTGAGACGAAAGACGAAAGAATGCAGCGCATCCTAAATACGGATGTCAACAGATTATTTGACACAAAAAAGGTCGACTTCGATTTTCCCAAGCGTGCTGTTATCCTAAAATCACTTAAATGCACTCAATGTGGTGAGGGGGTAATGGAATCCAAGGCCAGGCTAAAAGATGGCGCAATCGTCTGTCCTGACTGTTGTGAGGATTCAGGCAGGAGATGGTAAGACCACTTGCTGGTGATAAAAACTCCACTTGATTTCAGACCGGGTTTCTGTTATAATCAATATTGCTTTTGGCAGTATGAAAAACAGATTTGCGGATGTGCTGGAACTGGCAGACAGGCACGTTTGAGGGGCGTGTGTCGAAAGGCGTATGGGTTCAAGTCCCATCATCCGCACCAATTCACAAATTAAAGCCTTGCTAACGAAGTTAGCAAGGCTTTAGATTTGTGAATTGGCTTGCGGTGCATGCGGAGAAAAATGGCATCTGGCGTTGTTGCCGACCCCACCGCAATCCTCGAAGTACATTAAGTACGTCTGTGGTTGCGGTGGGGTCGGCGCCTAGCCAGCTGCCATTTTTCTACCTCTGGGTCGGTACTGGGGCCATAAGGCCATGCTAGGGCGACTATAGCCTAGGCGTTCGGTGGCCTTCGGCCACCATCAGACTGGGGGACGAATAGATTCATCGATGTGTCACAGTATGTTTGACATGCCATAGTATGCCTGTGGTTGCGGTG
>PGZN01000106.1 GCA_002840165.1 Firmicutes bacterium HGW-Firmicutes-8 | reverse complement strand
TTTCCAAGATGCTCTTTGGGGCAACTCACTTTGGCGCTGGTGCCAACGGGCGTGACCTTTCGGATATAAAAACCTTGGATGTTTTTAATCGTTAACTCGGTGGCTGGAGTAAGGGGGATATGTTTCATTAGATATCTATAATATATTTCAAGTTAATAAACCTTACGGCACCAACTGATTCAATCAAGACATTTAGCTTCAGAAGAGTGAAGTCTTACGTAAGCCAAATCCTGAACTGGAAGCACCGCACGCCACGCCGAGCGGACGGGCAAATCTCCGATTTGCGGCGGGCACAAGCGAACGCAGTGAGCGAAGGGGCAGCCAGCGAAGGCGTGGCGTGCGGTTGCCGTGGCACCGTTGCGCGAAGAGGAAAGTGGCGGCTGGTAATCGTTGAGTTTTTACCCGCAAAATCCGTTGGTATAGACCTGGTTCGTGTATGCATAAACAGCGGTTTTTCCATACGGCGTTTAGCTTGCAAAATTACGTATAATGCCGAAATTTCTCTCAATTTATGCACAAAAAACCTAAAATTTATGCATGCGGGTGCCGGGAGGAGCGCGTTTTGAAAAAACGCGCGACACGCACTAATCGTGGATTAGTGCTATCTCGGAATCAAAGATTCCTCGACTATGACGCAAACCGAAGGAGTGAGCGAAGCGAACGACTGTTTGCGTCAACAGGCGAACGCATTCGCGCCCACCAACATAGAATAGAAAAGCGAATGCGGGTGCCGGGATTTGAACCCGAGTTATTAGCTTGGCAAGCTAAAGTGATACCAGACTACACCACACCCGCAAAAAGTGTAACGCGAGTCCGCCCTTGCGTCTTCAACCACGTATTGGGATAGCACTTATATTGTTTACGGTTTTTAGTTACGGACCTTAATTCTCGGGCGATTCAGACGTCCATAACTTACGAACGAATCGCTCTTTTGCGATTCGTTCTATTTCGGAATTAATTCGTAATCCCTCAACTATGGCGAAGAGATAATTTAGCCCATTACTTATGTCTTCGACTATTAGCTTTTTCTCCCTGCCCCGAGGTCTGCGGCGAGGTAGAGCGCATAGCTGCCGTATATCATGCCGGAGAACGCAAGAGACTCAGGCGTGACGAATTCGAGGGTATCGTGCGGCGTGTGGTATTCGGTGCATCCCGAGCCCCAGAAACAGGCGAAATCCTTGCCCATCTTTGCGAACGGAGCCTGGTCGCTGCTCGTAAGCCCTTCCCAATATCCAAAGCCGATCTGGTATTTTTCGAAGTCCGGGTTAGAGGCTTTCACGAAGGCGGTTATGTTCTCGAACACGGAGAGCGTTTCGTTGTTGTTCGAGTTTATCGAGCAGCCCACGCCGCGCGCGAGGTTGATGTGGTTCATATCCAGGTTGAGGTATGCGATGAGGCTGGTATTTATCTCTTCCCGGTGGGCATCTACGTATAACGTCGAGCCGAAAAGCCCCTCCTCCTCGCCGCTCCACGCCGCGAACTTTATCGTGTGCTTCAAGTCATCCTTGTAGGGCGCAAGCTGCCTTGCGATCTCCATGACGGTCGCGACGCCCGCGGTGTTGTCTACGGCGCCGGGGGATACGTAGGTGGTGTCGGCGTGGCCACCTATCATCACGAAGCGGTCGTCCTTCCCCATGAGTTCTCCGATGGCGACAGGTATGTCGCGTTTTTCTATCTTTGCGTCTATGTGCTGTGTGGCACGATTGTCTTTTTCAGGTATTTCATTTAAATAGTTTATAAATGATCATCTGATTCTCATATATAAAGACCGGCTATATTTCTCGAA
>PGZN01000105.1 GCA_002840165.1 Firmicutes bacterium HGW-Firmicutes-8 | reverse complement strand
AGCCAAAAAGCAATTAGTGTTAAGATTTAAGAGTGTTTACTCTTAAATAGAATATATTATCTAAAAATATCTCCATATTACTTTAAAATACGTCCATTTTATGGTATAATTATGGGAGAATATAATTATTTTAAAGGAGCGGATACCATATGATGGGTAAAAGGGATAATCAAATGTCATTTTCTGATTGCTGGTTGAAGGGCCGAATTCCTGAGGATAGCTACTGGCATAAGGTCAGGATCTGGACCCTTAACCACCTGGAAGAAGAAATATTTGAGCCCCTATTTTCAAATTATGGTAGAAGCTCAGTGCCGCCTGTCTATACCTTCGTAGGAATCCTGGTCCAATTTGAAAAAGGTTACTCCGACCGTGAGTTTGAAGGTGAATCAAGGTTTGATGACCGGGTCAAGTATGCAATTACCGCTCCCAGGGATTTTACCGGTATAGATGCTGTAACAATGCATGATCATCGTGCCCGTTTTTTCAAAACTGAAGTTGGCCTTAAGATCTTTGCTCAAACCATCGCCCAGGCGAAAGAAGCAGGGCTTTTTAGTGAAGAAAATCTTAATGTGGTGGATACTTTTATGGTTTGGGGTGCTGCGGCCAAACAAGATACTTATACCCTTCTTTATCAGGGAATTAAGATGGTCCTTAAATTTGCGGCCTTTCACGAAAGAGCAGAAGAAGTCAAAGCTGTGTTAAAGCGGGATGATTATCACCTTGACCGAAAAAAACCGCAGATTGACTGGGAAGACAAAGGGGAAAAACAAAAGCTGCTTCAGTCGCTGGTTAAAGATGCCCTTGCCCTGGTTTCTCACCTGAAAAGCGGGTGCTCCCTTCCTCAGGATCTTGCCAATGTGTGTGATCTTTTAGAGAAGGTAGCCCTCCAGGATGTTAACATAGATGATAATGGCAATGTAAGCATGATAAATGGAACAGCCAAGGATCGCATTATATCAGTACATGATTCCGACATGCGGCATGGTCATAAAACAACCTCCAAAAAGAGTGATGGTTACAAGTCAGAAATAATCACCGGAGGCGAAAAGGCCAAGGTCATTTTGGGAATCGAAGTGGATTCGGCCAATACTCCCGATGGCACCCATCTTGGAGATCTTATTGATGATGTCCAGGATATGGGGCAACCCATCAACAAAATATATGGTGACTGCGCCTATTCTAAATGGGAAGAAATTGAAAAAAGAGAGCAGGAAGACCACATTGAATTTTGTGTAAAAGTTCCTTCACCCTCCAACTCCAAAGGCTTCTTTTGCAAGGATCAGTTTACCATTGATCTTAAAGAAGGAACCGTCACCTGTCCCAATGGTCATACCAAGGAGTTTGATACACAAAAAATTGAAAAAAGGGAAAAGGTTCTTGTCAAATTTTCTTCCAAGCTCTGCAGCAACTGCCCGATGAAGGAACAATGTACAAGGTCAACTACCGGTAGAACTATTAACATTAACCCTTATGAAGACAGACTTCAAAAGCAACGGGAATACCAAAGAACACCCGAGTTCAAAAAAGATTATGCCAAACGTCCTAATGTAGAAAGAATCATTGCCCATCTCACCCGGCATGGTGGGCGGGCAGCACGATATATCGGTAAAGCAAAGGTTAAATGGCAAATGATTATGGTTGCCATTAACCACAACATAAAAGCAATCACGGGATGTAAGTTACCTCAGCCAGCATAACAAGGGTTAAGGTCACTTTCCTGTGCCCTCAAAACGAGTTGCAGGAAGGACAAACACCACAGTGGGTGATAGAAATGACTTGAATATAGCCAAATCAAGG
>PGZN01000062.1 GCA_002840165.1 Firmicutes bacterium HGW-Firmicutes-8 | reverse complement strand
AGAAATGCCCATTAGCCTTTGTGTTAATGAAAGAGAGTCCGGCCTAGAATCATATATTTTTATCCGCGGCTTTTAGATTCTGACTTTTAGATATCCGCGACATCCGCGGCCGACTTTTTGGTTTTTAAAATTGATTGCAGCTTTGCTGCGCTAGGTCCTCTATCTTAATCTCTGTGAACTCTGTGTCTTCTTTTATCTTTTATAAAATCGGGAGTTTGCGCAGCAAACTGTCCGACCCCCTCGGAGCCCGTAGGGCGTAGAGCATTCCCCACTGACAACTGACAACTGTCAACTGTCAACTACTCCCTGAAATACTCCAGTATCGCCGCCAGCAGGCCGTCGATCGTATACTCCGAGGCCTCGATATCTACCTTCAGATTTAACTCCCTGGCAGTGGCGGAGGTTACCGGGCCTATGCAGGCCGTTACCGTTCCGGTAAGGAGGTCTGAAACATTCTGGGGACCGATTTTCTTGATAAAATTCTTTACTGTAGAAGAACTCGTAAAAGTGAGGATATGAATCCTGTTTTCGCGAAGCAGCTTCACCAATTCGTCAGTATCGCCTGAGCCGGTAACCGTCCTGTAGGCTGTCACCTCATCAACATCGGCTCCCATTGTTTTTAGGGTGTCAGGCAGTACTTTCCTGGCTATATCCGCCCTTGGCAGTAAAACCCTCTTCCCTTTTACCTCTTCACCCTTTAAGACTTCAATAATAGCCTCAGCCACAAACTCCTCTGGCATAAACTCACAGAAAATGCCGTACTTTTCGATCTCTTCCCTCGTTTTGGGGCCGATAGCCACTATTTTTATCTTGTTAAGCCTTCTGATATCTTTTTTCCGGCTTCTCATCCGGTCCATAAAATACCGGACCCCGTTTACACTCGTCAATATCAGCCAGTCATATGACTCAATCCCTGCAATAGCCTTGTCCAGTGGGGCAAAATCCTCCGGTTCAACAATTTCTATAGTGGGGAATTCCCATGGTTCTCCTCCGAGGGCTTCAATTTTTTCCGCCAATATGCTGGCCTGGCCCCGGGCCCGGGTAACCAGAATCCTCCTGCCAAACAAGGGTTTTTTTTCAAACCACTGCAGCTTTTCGCGCAGAGTTACAACTTCCCCAACCACAATTATGGCCGGGTGGCCCATTATAGCCTCTCTGGCTTTGGCTACTATATCTGCCAGGGTTCCGGTCACAGTTTGCTGCTCCGGCCTTGTCCCCCATCTGATTACAGCAGCCGGAGTATCCAAGGGGCGGCCATAAGCCACCAGTTTCTCGACTATGTGGGGCAGGTTGCTCATTCCCATATAGAAAACAAGGGTCCCACATCCGGTAGAAACCTTGTCCCATTGAATTGAGGTATCTTCTTTAACGGGGTCTTCGTTTCCGGTTATAAATGCCAGAGTGGAATTAAAATTCCGGTGGGTTACCGGAATCCCGGCATATGCGGGTACCGCAATACCGGATGTGACACCCGGGACAATTTCGAAAGGAATGCCCTGGGCTAAAAGAAATTCAGCTTCTTCACCGCCCCGGCCAAAAACGAAAGGGTCCCCGCCTTTAAGACGGGTAACGAACCTTCCTGCTTTCGCTCTTGATACTAAAACCCGGTTAATTTCCTCCTGCTTAAGAGTATGCCGCACAGGAGACTTCCCGGCATATATCAGCTCAGCCCCAGGCTTCGCATAAGATAACAATCTGGGGCTGGATAACCTGTCATATACTATGACGTCAGCGTTCTTAATACAATCGAGTCCCTTTACCGTAATCAGCTTGGGATCTCCCGGGCCGGCGCCAACCAAATATACAATCCCGTTATTCATTCTACGCAAACTCCTGCCTGACCGATTTCAAAATTCTGTCCGCCCCCATCTCAATGAGCCGCCCGGCCAACTTCTCACCCAAGAGCGCAGCTTTACCGGCAGGTCCGGAGATTTCACTGCGGATCAGCTCTTTACCATCCAGACCGGCTACAATACCCTTCAAGGTCAGTTCGTCCCCGTTTACCGTTCCAAGTGCGCCAATCGGGATCTGACAGCCGCCTTCAAGTTTATTCAGCAGCGCCCGTTCGGCAGTTATCGCAGCCTGAGAGGGGAAATGGTTTAAGGTCTTCACTACATCATACACTTCTTTGTCATCATCCCTGATTTCGATTCCTATCGAGCCCTGGCCTACCGCAGGAAGGCAGACATCTATAGAAATCCGCTCCGTAATCCGGTCACCCCAGCCGAGCCGTTCAATTCCGGCAGCCGCCAGGATAATGGCATCCAGGTTATTCCTTTCCAGCTTGGCCATCCTGGTGTTAAGGTTACCCCTTAATGGATCCAACTGCAGATCAGGCCTGTAATTTAACAGCTGAGCACACCTGCGCAGACTGCTCGTCCCTATTCTGGCTCCTAAAGGCATTTCCGCCAAGATTGTCCCGTTTCTTGAAACAACAACATCCCTGGGATCTACCCGTTCACAAACCGCGCCAATCATCAGCCCTTCAGGCAGGACAGTAGGCAGGTCCTTCATGGAGTGGACGGCTAAATCTATCTCATTTTTGATCATCGCGACCTCAAGTTCTTTTGTAAAAAGACCCTTATCCCCGATTTTGGCTAATGCCACATCAAGGATTTTGTCCCCCTGGGTTTTCATGCTGACAATCCGGAAAGAGTAATCTGGGTTCAACCTTTTCAGGTTCTCTACTACCCAGTTTGTCTGCCACATTGCTAAAGCGCTGTCTCTACTACCAACAACAATCTCTCTTGCCATCGTTATACCTCCAAGTAGTACGACTGTGTAGCTCTATTCATTCCCCGCTGCCTGGCCGTGCCTCGGTACCCCGCCCGGGTGACCGCCCGGGTGACCCCCGGCTGCACTGTCGACATCACAGCTGTCCCCGTGACCTGCGGCAAATTGTTTCTCTCCAGGTACATCCAGATTGAAAAGGTTCTGCAGTATTTCGGTATATAAATGCCCCTGTTGGGTAGCGGCATAATGCTTTAACTGCATAACCGGGTCATGCAGAAGCTGGTTAACGATAGAATTAGCCATTGAGCTGATTATCTTTTTCTCCCGCTCAGTGATCTGACCTAAGCGATTAAAAGTCCTGGCCATTTCATTCTGTCTGATATCTTCCCCGCGTTTTTTCAAAGCGGCAATGGTCGGGGTCACAAACTGGGTGCTCAGCCATTTCCAGAATTCAGAGATTTCATCTTCAATAATCTTCTCTGCTTTAGCGGCTTCCTTTTTTCTCTGTTCAAGGTTATGGTCAACCACATTCTGTAAATCGTCAATATCGTAAAGGCTTACCCCTTCAATCCGACCCACCGCCGGGTCAATATCCCTGGGGACTGCAATATCAATGACGAACAGCTTTTTCCCCTGCCGGCGCTGCATAACCTTTTCCATGTCAGCCTTTTCTACAATGCAGTGGGTTGCAGCCGTGGCGCTGATAACTATATCTGTTTGGGCCATATGGGTAAAGAGCTCATCAAAACGGATCGCTTTCCCGCCAAACTGGTCGGCCAGCGTGGCCGCCCTTTCAAAAGAGCGGTTGGAAACCAAAACACTGCTGACCCCGTTAGCCACGAGATGCTTCGTAGTTAATTCACTCATCTCGCCTGCTCCTACCACGAGGATAGACCGCCCGGTCAGACCTTCATAAATCTGCTTGGCAAGTTCTACCGCAGCGTAACTGATAGATACCGCACTGCGGTCAATCAGGGTTTCTGTCCTGACCCTTTTCCCTACTGTAACAGCCTGCTGGAACAGGGTATTTAAAACCCGGTTCGTTGCCCCATGCTCACAGGCAACCTGATAAGCAGTCTTGACCTGCCCCAGAATCTGGGTTTCCCCTAAAATCATCGAATCAAGCCCGGATGTCACACAGAAAAGGTGGCTGATAACATCAAAAAGTGTATAGGTATACAGGTAGTTCTTGACTTCGTTTAATTCACTGCGGCAGCACTTAGCCAGGTGTTCCCGGATTTTCGTCAAACCCTTGTCCACATCGAGAACAGCCGCGTAAACCTCAGTCCGGTTGCAGGTGGATAAAATTATACAACTCCGGATAATTTTATTAGCTGTTAACTTATCCAGATGTTTTGGCAGAGTATCCTCCGGAAAACTGAGCTTTTCCCTTATTTCTACCGGAGCAGTCCTATGATTGAGTCCAACCACTACCAAGTACATGGGTTATCCTCTCCTTTACTTTTTCATGCTGTCCCTCTCGAATTAATTCGATGATATCCGAATAAACCAACCGTTCAAACAAGTCTCTGCGTTTACCCTGTTCAGGAACGGTTCTAAGCACGTGGTCCCTGACGCTGTCCATCAGTTCGAGAAACTCGCGATACTCCGGACCAAACGTCGGGGTTAGTTCTTCCCTTATCCGACGAGCCAGCATTGGACTTTTTCCTTCAGTAGCAATACTGATTGACAACGAGCCCTGCCTTAGGATTGCCGGCACAATAAAACTACACTTAGCCTGGTCATCAACAATATTGACCAGGACATTTCGTTCCTGGCACTCCTCCGCAACCCGGCAGTTAGTCAGTTCGTCATCTGTGGCTCCGATTACAAGAAAGGCGTTTTCCAGGTCAGTAGTTGCATAATTTCTTCTGATGGCTGTAATTTTCTTTTCTGCTGCAGACTCTTCCAGCCATGTTGTGAACTGGGGACTAACTACAAATACCTTCGCTGCGCAGTCAAGCAGGGCCTTCACCTTTCGTTCAGCAATGGCCCCGCCGCCTACTACAAGGCATTTCTTATTATCCAGTTTTAGATAGACCGGATAATGGTCATCCATCCAAATCACTTCCCTAACAGGGCATCAATTAAGCATTTGTATATATTCGATGGTTCTAGAAACTCCTTTTGCCGATAAAGTCGGCAATGATTGTCAAACTGTCCCTGGCTCCGCCTTTAGGCAAATAGTCCAGCTGGCTTTTAGCCTTTTCTAAATAGTGGTCAGATACCTCAAAAGCTTTGTCGACGGCTCCGCATTTCTTGATAATGTCAATGGCCTCTAGGACTTCGCTCTCCTTTTTATCCCTTTTCTGAATGATCTGAGCCAGCCTGGGGCTGTCGGGACTCCTCATCAGGGCATATATGACAGGTAATGTTACGATGCCCTGTCTTAAATCACTTCCAACAGGCTTCCCCAACGCTTTGGGACTGGCAGTCAGGTCAAGGATGTCATCTCCTATCTGAAACGCCATCCCCAAAAAGTAGCCGTACCGCGCAATGGCTTTGACATGGTAATCGGGAGCCCCGCAGGCGATTGAGCCAAGCTGGCAGCTGGCTGAAATCAAAAGTGCTGTTTTCCGCTTGATCCTAAAAAAGTAGTCCTTTATTGTCTGATTTGGATCACAACTGGTAACTATTTGTTGGATTTCACCTTCACACATTTTCACACTGATATCGGCAAGTATTTTACTGATCACCGGGTTATCACATTTGGCGATGAGAATCAGTGATTGGGCAAACAGGTATGTTCCGGTATAAATTGAAATCTGGTCGCCCCAGTTAGCCTTCACCGTCGGCCTGCCGCGCCTGGTATAGGAATCATCGATCACATCATCATGGACGAGGCTGGCCATATGAATCAGTTCAAGGGCTGTGGCCAAAGGTATTAACTTATCCAGGTTATAGTTGTAGGTTTTTCCGGCAACTAAAACAAAAGCGGGCCGCAAACGTTTGCCCCCCGCATTAAGCAGATGGGCAGACGTTTCGGTCAATAAAGGGTCCCGGGTTTTTACTATTTTTTGCAGTTCTTTTTCTACCATTTTTAAGTCGTCTTTTACTACAGCAAAGAGCTTAAGCCCCTTCATTATTCCACCTGCTTGTCATAATAGAACCGGTTATGTAAAAACATGCCCGGCATACTCAATTGCAATATATTCGCTATCTCAGATAAAATTCCTGCCACCCCAAAGAAAATTGACTTCGTCAGTTTAAGGAAGATGATACAGAATTCCTCAGTTTTAAAAACAAGTATCCGCAAAAAAAGAGCAGGTTATCCTGCTCCAATATAGGAAATATGTTTGCCGATAACAGCATCTATTTGCTTGGCACTGATACGTCCTTTGCCAGCCTTTTGGCTTATAATGTGACCGTTTCTGTCCATGCCAACGAGAACACAGACCTGTTCATGGCTTATGCCCCTAAACTGTGCTCTTTGATTTTAGTGCTTTGGCACTAAGGGCAGTGAGTACCTTTGGCGAAACAGGTTTCCCTTATTTCTGTAAGGTAATCACCAACCCTGTTTAAACTACTGTTCATAGCCAAGTAGATGATTTCGTACACTTTCTTTGACTCGTAAGCAGTTAGTTTGTCTTTACGAAAACCGCCTACTGGAAACATCTTTTATGGCTTGTCGTTCTCAGGCTCTTTAGTAACTTCATTTAACTCCTTTTGAATGTCCCGAGACGCCTTTTTAAATTCGTTAATTCCCCTGCCAATAGCCTTTCCAACTTCGGGCAGCTTGCTCGGTCCGAATATAACCAACGCAATAACCATGATAAGAATTAGCTCCGGCGCACCAAGGTTAAACAAGTCGTCCACCTCCGTATTCTCGATGACCTAACTTCGTTAAACTACACTAATGTTATTATCCCACAACTTTGGATAAAAGTAAACTCAACTGTCAGCGAATCCTTAGAATAATCCAACTTGAATGTTAGTGTTTGCTTTGGATTGATTGTTATGATATAATATAGTCTGTTTACGGGAGCGGATTGGGCCTGGTGGCTCGCCTGGTCTTCAAAACCAGTTGACGGGTAGCGATCCTGTCCGTGGTGGGTTCGATTCCCACACGTTCCCGCCAAATTTAAATTACTATGATTCCACGGCTTAATAGTCAAAATACTACCAATCAAGATGTTTTTGTATAAAAAATTCCATCTTATCAATTATAATTTTCGATAAGAACTTACATTTTCCTCCTCTTAATATCGTCTCGGCCAAAATTAACCTGCACGTTAAACCATTTTTGGAAATCACGTCATCTGCGTTCGAAAGGGGCTGTCCCATAAGTAACTGGGGCAGCCTTGATTTATCTTCTCCATGAAAGCCAAGGAAGTGTCAGATACATTCCTCCAGGACGGCTACAACTCAGCTTGTTACCGGCTCCCGCATAGCGGATCGCCGACAAGCGGACGTCAGACTCGTCCTTCCGGAAAATATCTGCCACTTCCTTAATTTATGGTCAGAATTCAGGTGGCTGCCCCAGTTACTAATGGGACAATGGGGGCCCAGTAACCAAATCTTTTTTAAGTTTTTTTCTTAGAAAACCGCCAATCTTCCGTTTGTAGTCATCTATTATAGTATATACCACCGGAATTACTATCAAGGTGAACAGTGTTGATGACAGTAATCCGCCAATCAATACCCAGGCCATGCCCGCTCTGAATTCGGCTCCTTCATTAAAAGCCAGAGCTGTCGGCAGCATACCAAAGATCATGGTAACGGTAGTCATGATGATAGGCCGCAATCTGGTTTTGCCAGCCTCCAAAAGGGCTTCCTTCAATGACAGGCCCCTCTCCATCAGGGTATGGGTGTAGTCAAGCAGTAGAGTACCGTTCTTGGCCACCAGACCGTCCATCATAATTAGACCTATCATGGTAAACAGGTTTAGAGTATTTCCGGTAATAGCCAAAGCCAGAAATGCTCCCACAACACCCAAGGGGAGGGCCATCATCCTGATAAACGGGGTCAGGAATGATTCATACAACATGACTAGGACCATGTAAACCAGGACAATGGAAAGAATCAAGGCTGAGATAAGGTCGGCAAATGTCTCCTGCATCCCCTCTACCTGACCGCTGTACTTGATGTAATATCCCGGCACAAGTTTAATCCGGGAGGTTTTCGTTTTTGCCTCCTGAGTAAATTCGTTTAATGTCCTGCCCCTTAGAACGCCCTCCACAGTAATGGCCCTCTGACGGTCAACCCGTTTGATTTGGGTAGGGCCGCTGCCCGGCCCGATATCTGCTACCTGCTGCAACTGGATAACCGTACCGGTCATGGTGGTTACCGGCAGGGTCAGAATTTCATTGAGATCCGATTTGTTGAGACCCTCCAGGCAGATCCTGATATCTGTTTCATCATTTTCCTGGCGGTATTTCCCGGCCAGGTCGCCGTTCAAGCTGGCCCTTACCGACCGGGTTATCTCATCAACAGACAATCCCACCGTGGAGGCTTTGCGCCGGTCAATTTTAACCTGAATTTCCGGCTGCCCCAGCCGCCAGTCGGTATCCACATCCTGGGCGCCGGGTATGCCGGCGATGAGAGTCTTCACCTGTTCTGACAGGGCAATCAGCTTTTGGGTGTCCGGACCTGTAACTTCAATCTGAATATCTCCGCCGGGTGGTCCCATTGAGTCAGCGACAACGACTGTTACCTTGCCCTGGACAAACCCCGCACCCCATTTCCGGATCTGGTCCCCGATTTCCCAAATTGTCCGGTGACGTTCCTTTTTCGGATATAATTGAAGCCCAACCCTGCCCAGGTGCGAACCGGAGGAAGCAGCATCCATGCCGCCGGCTGAACCCAGAGTAGTATAGTAGTATTTAATTTCCGGGATGGTTCTCAGGTATTTTTCTACTTCTTTTAAAACAGCATCTGTTTTTCCTATCGGTGTACCGATAGGCATTTCCAGGCTGACTGTCATTTCCCCCTGGTCAGTTTTCGGCATCTGCTCAGCGCCGATAATTTTCAGGGCAGGTAAACTAAGGCTGGCCAAAAACACAACCATTACCGTCACCAAAACGGTTTTTCGGTGGCCTAAAGCCCATTTAAGAAAAGCTAAATACTTGTCTTTGGTTTTTTGCCCCAGCGGTCCGGTGCGTTTCCATAACCAGCCAAACATGGACTTTTGCCCGTACCCCGTTGACTCCCTGGTTTCACCGCTCTCACCGCTGTCTGTAACCTTTTCCTTTTTGAAGAATTTGGAGGCTAACATGGGGGTCAGAGTAAAGGAAATAAAGAGGGAAAACAGGGTGGCAAAAACTACAGTCAGCCCAAACTGCCTGAAGAACTGGCCTATCATCCCTTGCATAAACGCAATCGGCGTAAAAACAACAACGTCAGACAGAGTGATAGCTATCGCCGCCATACCGATTTCCATCCGACCGTCGTAAGCCGCATCCGCAGGCTCTTTGCCCATTTTCAGGTGGCGGTGGATGTTTTCCAGCACAACTATTGAATCATCGACCAGGATACCGATGCACAGGGCCAATCCCATCAATGACAGCATGTTGAAGGTAAACCCGGCAAAAAACATCATCATTAACGCAGCCAGCAATGATGTTGGAATCGCCAAAGCCACAATTACAGTGGACCGCCAATTCCTAAGAAACAGGTACAAAGCCAAGGCTGTGGTCAGAATACCTTCGATGATTGAATTTCTGGTATCATTGAGTGATGTCCTGATAAAATCGGAGGAATCCCGGGAAACAATGATTTTAACATCTTCCGGGAGGTCTTTTTGAATATTGGCAATCTCCTTTTTAACACTTTCGCCAACCTCAACAATGGAAGCATCACTCTGTTTAAAAACCATCAGGGAAACCGCGCTGACACCGTTAACACGGCTGTATTCACGCAGTTCCTGATAACCGTCGGTGACGGTCGCTACCGCACTTAAGGGGACGGTGCTCCCATTCCCCAGCGGGATGTCCAGGTTGCGGATATCATCCAGGTTCTTAAATTCACCAAGCACCCTCACATTATACTCTGCTTCCGGCCTTTCCAGCCGGCCGCTGGGCTGGTTCAGGTTCTCCGCCCGCAGCCGGTTTATAATTTGGTTAATTGACAGCCCGTACCCGGATAGCCTGGTCTTATCGACAGAAATCATAATTTCCCTTTTTTGCCCGCCGACCACCGATACGTCAGATACCCCGCCGATTCTTTTCAGGCGGTCCTTTAACAGGTCTTCGGCGATTTTTTTTGTTTCAGTAAGGGGTCTTTGACTCTGCAAGGCCATAATAAGCACCGGCTGGTCATTCATATTAAATTTGTAGACTACCGGGTCTGAGGCATCTTCCGGTAAACGGCCTTTTAGCATATCCACTTTTTTCTGCACATCCAGAGCGGCCTGGTCAGCATTGGCAGACATTTCGAATTCCAGCGAAGTGGAGGTAAAACCCTCAGAAGCCTGAGAAGAAAGCTTTTTTAGCTTGCTCAAGGAAGCCAGCTGGTCTTCCATCGGTTTGGTAATCTGGGTCTCAATTTCCTCCGCCCCGGCCCCAGGATAGGTGGTAACTACATATACGGCAGGCAGGTTAACATTCGGGAAAAGTTCTACCCCGATTTTATTATATGTATACAATCCTAAAACCACAAAAACCATGATTATCATTGTCATCATGGCTGGCCTCTTAATAGCCAGTTTGGTTAAATTCAAGACTACCCCTCCCCGTTTTTCCCGACCGACTAGTCAGTCTAATACAATTCTACCATAGCACTGTAGCACTGTCAATATTTCCCGCAGACCAAACCCCGGCGAGGTTTACTGCCAAATTATACTTCTGTCATATACCATCATGTAATAATTTAATTTTTGATGAATATCCTGCTACAAGACATACCATCAAAGGAGGAGAAAATATTTTGGAGGGAACCGCGTTATCAGGCATGCTTGAAAAAGCCAAGGGATTTGTCTGGGAAGGATGCCGGTCAATTATGGAGGACGGCCCCCTGACACCAGAACGATTTCTCATCTCCCCCTGCCCAGTCAGTACAGCCCTGGCTGTACTGGCCCTGATGACAAGCCCCGTCAAATATGCCGCCGGAATCAGAAACGGGCTTCAATACCTGGAAACGGACCGGAACCCTGACGGCGGTTGGGGCCGCACCCCTCGTTCACCTTCGGATGAAAAATCAACCCAAATCTGTGAAACTGCCATCACCTGCGGGCAAACGGGATTAAACCCGGAGGCAATCCAAACTGCCGCTTCAAACATCAGCGCGACCTGGATGCAGGATGTCCCCAGGTTGGTTCTAAACTGGCCGGCCGATTCCCCGCTGATTAAGATAGTAGAATGTTTTATCCTAAGTGAAACAGCTTCCAACATATTTGGTGATATTGCCTTTGAGCACCTGCCGGCAGTTCTGGCCCTGCTTCCTCCGGCCGGGAGACCTCTTATCACAGCACTCTCCTGCATCCGGGAAGCAGCCAGGAAAAAGAAATCCCGCGCTTTGAATTCCATGGTAAAAAAACTGGTGTCCTGCCAGTTTCCAAATGGGGCCTGGGGTGAAGATGTCATGATTACATCTATTTCTCTTCTCTGCCTGTACTTAGTTGGCCGCCATCCGGCTGCCCTGGCCAAGGGGACAAAATGGCTGGCCGGCGTCCAGTACCAGTCAGGGGCATGGCCTTCATTTAACAGGTTGACGAACTGGGATGTCGGTCTTACTGCCTTTGTGACAAGGAATGACCTTGATGAGAATCCCCGGTTAATTGATGAATGTTTTCAATTCCTTTCTGCCAGAGCTAACCAGGATGGAAGTTTTGGGACTTTATTTCCCTACACTTTCCCTGACCTGGATGACACGGCTGCAGCCTTTCTTGGCCTGTCCGCCCTGCCGGGAAGTTCTGAGCAAAACAGAGACCTACTGTCCCGGACCAGCCAGCTGCTTTTGAATTCGCAGAATCTGGATGGCAGTTGGGGGACCTTCCCAGAAGTCACCGGTATTCCTCCCGACTGCACCTGTCACCATCCCATCCACATTAAAAGTGTTGATGTTACGATCCATGTGATGCAGTCACTGCTCAAATCCGGAACTGATATTAAAAGCCTGCACCTCCAAAAAGCCCTCTGGTGGCTAGCTTACCAACAAAAATGGGACGGTTCCTGGAAATCGACCTGGTATATCGGCAGCACTTATGCTACCGCCCAGGCCTTGGAGCTGTTAGCTGAGCGCTCTATTTGGCCGAACGCCCGCCTTAAGGCAAGGAACTGGCTGGTGGCAGCCCAAAAAGAAAACGGCAGCTGGCCCATTGGCTCCTCAGGCGAGTGCGGACTGGCTTTAACGGCTCTGCTCAAAAACAGTGAAGACCCTACATCACCTGCCATCCGAAAAGGCCTTGCCTATATGTGTTCTCTCCAGCAGCCGGACGGATCATTTGCTCCCGCTTACGGCAGCCTGTACGCCAGCGGGCTGTATTACGAAGACCCTATCACAGAGTGCCTGGCCGTAATCAGAGCAATCAAAGCCTACCAAATCGCGGCTTCCTTGCCAAATAGATAAGCCTACATTGTTCGTATGTAATGCATAATGAAAAAAACCTCCTTTTTGTCAGGAGGTTTTTGACTGGTGGTTACTTTTGGTATCCGATTCCACGGGATAAATGATATCGTCCGGTGATGGCTCCGGTATAACCCGCCCCAGTTCCAAAGCGGTTTCAATCCAACATTTTTTGGCACATGCACCCCGGCAGTTGAGGAATTTCAGCCAACCAGCCACTGCCTTCTTCTTCTGTAAGCCGTCTGATTCTTATCTCGTAGTTAAGGTTAAAATAGTAGTTTAAACCATATTAGTGGTGAGTGGCGAGTGGCGAGTGGCGAAGGTCAATATGGAACTGGACAAATTCACTAACCACTCTTCACTCACCACTCACCACTCTTCTAACCCAAGGCTCTGCCAGTATCTTCGGTTAGTGGCGGACAAGGAGAACAAGAGAAAACCAGTTGCGAACAGCCATCCCCTCGACCCACGATTATTTGTC
>PGZN01000104.1 GCA_002840165.1 Firmicutes bacterium HGW-Firmicutes-8 | reverse complement strand
CCCAACTTTCACCCCAATTTTACGGAATCCCCCTCCAGTAGAGGGTTGCTGGATTTCGTACGGTCACTACAACCTCACCTGAATGCGATTATGGTGTCGTTTGAAGGGTGAAGTGATTCCCAGAGTCTGGAGTATTTTCTTTGAATCGGGTGTCATGTTTTCTGTTACCCGGATTTGGTGAGAAACCTTGTTGGCATCTGCGCAGGTGATTGTGCCACGCCTTACTGTGGACAGGCAGGAACGGATTGTGGACCAGGAACGGTGTTCACCCGCGTTGTGAAGAAGGTTTTCAATGGTTATCAGGAAATGGTAGGCAAGAACAGAAATAAAGAGGTGGCTTTGAGTTCTTGTTGCAAGCTGGTGATGGACAGGGCGAAAACCAAGGTCTGTTTTGAGACAACGGAATGCATGTTCGACTCGATGGAGGGTTTTGTAGAGTTCCCAAATCTCCTTTGCGGGTAGATCCTTTTGTGAGGTTTCAATGACATAGTAGCCAGTCGATTCTTTATCCTTTTCCGATACTTCGCGAGGTTTGATACTGACAGATGTCACGATCTTTTCATCCTCCGTATTTTCTGTTGCAATTGTGAAAAACCGTGACATAGAAGGGTAGCGCTCCAGGATTCTGCCGATCCTTCTGCCAACTTTTTCGGGAAGGCAAACGCTTTTCTTACCGATTGATTTGTTCAGCTTTTCAACATCTTTTCGAAAGCGTTCCTCTTTCTGGGCATTAATGGCAGACTCTTTTCTTTTCCTGCCTTCGCTGATTACAAGGACGCTGGCAGAGTCATCCGACTCAATCTTTTTTAACTGGATTTCCCCGCTCGGCGTTTTGACTGTTTCAAACCCTGATGGAGATTCAAACTCTGCGGCAAAAGTTTTCACTGCATTTTTTCTTTCTACAACGACAAACCCAAGGTTTCTTTCGCGGAGGAGTTTGATATTTGCTGCAGTTGCAATTCCTCGGTCCATGGCGATGATGGGTCGAAACCCGGGAGAAACTGAATCCAAATCCTTTTCCAAGCGGTTGAGAACCCCTTCAAGAGTTTCGGGTTCAGATTGGTTCCCCGGGTAGATCTGGCTAAATATAGGGAACCCGAGATTATCAATCAAAAGAGCCAGGGTGACCAGACGGCAATCGCTTCTTTTTTCCTTGCTGTGACCAAATCGTGCAAGTTCATTTTTCGAAGCACGGCCTTCAAAATAGGTGTTGGTGAGATCATACAGAAATAGTGTTGCCTGTGAGGAAAAGAGCCCCCACTCGCTTTTCCTTAATCCGGTTTCAATGGCATCTTTATGTTGCAACAGTTTGTCAGCTATTTCGTAAATGGCGTTACGGCCTGGTGCTTTTCCCTCTGGGAACAGGAGTTCTAGAAGAGTTGAGTGGTTCATAAGCCAATCCAGGGTTTCTCTCTCACTTCCTGGATGAATAAGGCGTGCAAGCACGATTGTTTCAACCAGAAGAGCCTGGTGTTTGGTAAGACCTGATTTTCGAAGGATTTCGCGAAAGCCGAGTTTTTTTGAAATTCCGAATCCCACTGCCTCAGGTCCTGCGGAGCGGGTATTCATCAATGAGAGGGAATCGAGGTCGACCAACTCCATCGTTCCAGAAGGTTTTTCCGCATCTTCAACCAGTTTTTTTTCGCGGAAGTCCATGTTGGCAAAGGCTTCATCCGCTATCTTTGCAAGTTTATCCTCCTGCTCAAATAGAGTCAGCTGGCCAAGAAGCCTCGCTTCCAGAATCCTCGCAAGCTTTTTGAGTTCCAGCTTTGACAGATCCAGGGTTCCAAGATGAAGAATGATCCTTTGCCTCGGCCCTTTTTCAGTTC
>PGZN01000103.1 GCA_002840165.1 Firmicutes bacterium HGW-Firmicutes-8 | reverse complement strand
ACTGACATCCCCGATGTATCACGTACACGGAAGGGAATTTCCGTATAAGAACCCCCAACCCATCAATTCCAGGATCTCTTTCGCAAATTCTGTTACATGGTGGAAAAATGCAGTTGCAGCGCCACCAACTAGAATTGTGAAACGAGAAATCCCCGCAAGCAGTTTGAAAACAGAATCTGTTGTTGGTCTGTCGGTTTTCTTGCGACAGCTTCCCATTATTTTCCCACCCCGGGCATTCAGATTTGCTCTGACATCCCTCTGGACAAGGGCGTAGAGAAACATCGATATCAGATAGACAAAGCCGAGAACATCAATCCTGGAAGGTAAATTGAGGAATACTGGCGCTACAGCTAGTGGTCCTTTCAGCCAGTGAAAATTCTTCTCTACCTGGTTCTGGCCTTTATATGCTTCGAGTATTTTCTGGTCGGTAAACTGCCCTTCCTGTTTGGGGAGAGTGGTAAGGAGAACAAACATTCCGTCCTCATCAAAAGGTTTTTCTGTTCTTGGGATCTCCGTTACCTGAGTGACTAGAACGAAGACGGTTTTGTATTGCTTTTCTTCTCCACTGGCAGGCCGTCCCCTTTTTCTTTTTAATGGCACCAGCTTTTCCAGCATAGAAACTTTAAATTCGTGGTTCACAGCTTTTGTATCGGCCATTGTCTTTCTCGCCATCGCCTCGGCATCAGGAATGCACGCAAACTCCATTTTTCCCAGTTTGGCAAAGAGTTCGTCGAGGGATTTCCTTTCCTTCTGAATCTTCCTTTTGCGAGTTTCACGCTTTTGGTTTTCCAATTGGGAGGAGTGAACAACCAGATATCTTCGAATCTCACATTCCCCCGTAGAACCCACCGGAACGATTTGTTCGTATGACTTGCCGTGGTAAGTTTCACGGGATTTTGTCTTCAGAATGAGTGGGAGTTCCTTTTCAGAAACGGCTTGCTGAACGAGCTTCTTTCTGATCCGATAGTTTTCAGGAACCAGGGTGACAATCTTGAATCCAAGTTGATTGGCCAATGTCAGAGTCTCTTCGGTACAGAGTTTGCAGTCAGCGACCAGAATTGTATCACGGAGATCATCGAGCATCCCCGCAAGTTTTTCCATATGATGGCGGAACTCTTCTACGTCATTTTGATTGCCATCCGCAACTCGGCCATAGATTGGGATACCACCTTCTGCGACGGAAAGTCCAAACAATAATTGCTTTAGATCTGGACGGTGATCCTTGCTAAGGCCGTAGGCAGGTAATGGTGGTTTCTTTTCGAAAAGTGTTTTTTCCACAGCACTGGCCATTTCGTAGTCTCCGTGCAAAAGGACTGAAGTAGTATCCACGTGCAGACGCTTAACCGAGATAGAAAACTCCCGGAGTCCCCCAAAAACTACATCGCCATAGAGTGCCTCCGTTTTGCCGTAGAGTGAATCCAGTGTTTGGCCAAGCCTGGTGTCGTTGAAGTAGCCACTGTTCATCCCTTCCCTCTGAAATAGAAATTCCAGATCATATGGACTGAGTGTCTCTGCGACATCCGACAAGGCGTGATTTTTTAGAAAGATACTCGCCAGAAGGGCGATGATGCATTCGCCATGGCTTACTATCTGATCGCTTCGAACCGCCGGAATAGCTTCGTCAATAATTTCTTTTACTCGCAGTTTTCGAATGTAATGAAAAAGGACGGGGAGTGCGCCAAGAGTTCCACCAGAAATTTTCTGAATCTTTGACCGGGATTTTCCCCTAGAGCCATCAGGCTGTCATAGTGCCACTGCTTCCAGGTACCACTTTTCCGGTAGATTCGATCCAGGGGAATGGAATCGCACAGCCCGGCGATAAACTTGTGTTTAATCTGTGGGTGGG
>PGZN01000102.1 GCA_002840165.1 Firmicutes bacterium HGW-Firmicutes-8 | reverse complement strand
AAGTGCGGAGATACTGCTCCGGAAGGGCGTGCTGACATACTCGGGTTGGCGCGAACCTACAGTTTTTATCATGCCGGGTTATCCTCTTATTTTAGCCGGTGTTTTTTCTCTGGTTGGCTCGACCAGCTGGCTCGCGGCCAGGTTTTTTCAAATATTGGTCAGCCTTGCCGCTTTGTGGTTTGCCGTTAAATTAGGGACCCGTCTGGGTGGGCGTCCTGTGGGACTGCTGAGTGGGATGCTGGTGGCAGTTTACCCACCTAATCTGACAGCCCCTTGCTTTCTGATGACCGAAGTTGTCTTTACCTGCCTCCTCCTGGTCAGTCTGGTTTCTTTTGCCAAAGCGGAAGAAACAAGGCGGGCCGGGTGGTTTGTCCTGACGGGTTTCCTCCTGGGCCTGTCGGTTTATTTCAGGTCGACAAGCGCCCTTCTTCCGGTTATTTTTGGGGTTTATCTGGTGTTGAGGGGTTACCCCTGGAAAAAGATGCTGGTGGATGTAAGTATAATGGGGGTTGTCCTGGTGCTCTGTCTCTCCCCCTGGATAATCAGAAATTATTTGATATACAAACAGTTTATCCCTCTCACAGTCTCCGGGGGGAACCCCTTCCTGCGGGGTACATATCTAAATAATAAAATTGACGAAAAGCTCCCATGGATAGAGGGAGACCGTATTTCGTCAGACCGGGCCCAAATGGAATATGGGAAAAAACGGTTTGTTGAAGGATTTAAGACCAATTTCCGGGCATATCTGAGGTGGTATACTATCGGGAAATTTTCGGATTTCTGGGGCGGCCCTTATTATTACAGACAGCTCACTTATTTGCCTGCGAAATGGGTAAATATGTTTCACCGGTTCCTGCTTTGGACAGGGCTGGCCGGGCTTATCGCGGGCTTATGGCGCCGGAAACCTTTGCCTCTCCTGTTTTTGCTCGTCGGCGGTTATTTTACATTCATCCATATGGTTTAATCGGAAGACCTGCTATTTAACGAACTGCTTTTATTTGACCAAACCGGTACTGGGGTTGTCAGGTTTTTTAGTTCTGATAGAATGACCGTGGGCATGAAGGCAGTGTCTCAATTAGGTTCCCCGTGGATTTTAGTGTTTGTGGGGATACTTACGATGCTTTACACAGGTATGAGGCGCAAACACTTTTGGGATACCGTTTTGGTTCCAATTGCCCTGATGGGTGGGATAATTCTTAATGAAACTTTAAAATACGCGTTTCACCGCCAAAGGCCCGGTCTACAACGCTTGGTGGAGGTCTCGGGGTTTAGCTTCCCCAGCGGGCACTCCATGATAAGCTTCATATTTTATGGACTGATGGTATACCTGGTATGGGTTAATTTCCCCGGGAAGATATTAAAGCTGGCTGTATCAGCTCTTCTGATTTGTGTTATTCCGGCAGTAGGAATTAGTCGGATTTACCTGGGGGTTCATTATCCCAGTGATGTTCTGGCCGGGTTTTCTGCCGGCGGTTTTTGGCTGGTGGCCTGCATTTTGGGACTAAGAGGTATTCGTTATTACAAAGCCGACCAATAAAATAACATAAAAAAACCGCTGAACCAGCGGTTAACTTCTATGTGGTGGTGGCATTCGTTGTACAGATATAGAACAAGGGAAAATTCGTCGCGCTTAAACCGGTTTTGGCGGGAAAACAGGGTATTGCTGCTTATCTTGGCAGGTGCTCTGATTTTGCGCCTGTTGGTTTTATTCACAGAAGGTAATCGGATGTTTCTGGGGACCGATGATGACAACTACCGGGAAAGTGCGGAGATACTGCTCCGGAAGGGCGTGCTGACATACTCGGGTTGGCGCGAACCTACAGTTTTTATCATGCCGGGTTATCCTCTTATTTT
>PGZN01000012.1 GCA_002840165.1 Firmicutes bacterium HGW-Firmicutes-8 | reverse complement strand
CTCTGCCAGTATCTTCGGTTAGTGGCGGACAAGGAGAACAAGAGAAAACCAGTTGCGAACAGCCATCCCCTCGACCCACGATTATTTGTCAACAAGCCCCTCGCGGGGCAGCCCTTTAATTCCCAGCTGCTTTTTGCACCATGGCCTGGTGGTCAGGATCCATGGTATTGTCATAGTGTGTCCTGCTGTTTAGAAAATACAGGTCAAAGTGGCCCGGAAAATTGTTATCATAAATTGTTTTAATGTCATGAGGCATCCCGGCCATTGACCCCGCAATTACCTTTCCGTTTACATAAACGAGCACTGCCCTTCTTGCCCAACTCCACTGTCCCCCGTAGATATCCTTCATCACAGCGGTATCATTGGCAGTTAAAGGTTCTACATCAGCGTGATTGGAACCTCCCAGACGGCGTACTTCGAACTTTTTGCCTGAAGCAAGGTCCTGTAACACAGCCTTGTTATGGGTGTCCAAAATCCATGAGGCAAACTCCCAGTCCAGGAGCTGACCGAATCCACTCTTTTGGGAAGCATAAGGATATTGTATGACAACAGGTTGGGTGCTGTTGGTTGGGATAAATACGGGTTGATTCACCATAACCAGGTCTGTATGCAGGTGGTTGGTCACCATAATAGCTGCTTCTGTAGTATGGTAGCGATAAGCTAATATGGACAGGTTTTCTCCGGCCTTGATATGATACAGTTCCACACCAGGAGGAGTTTTCCCCCACTGTCCTCCCACAGGTATAATCGCCGGGGGGTTGTCTCCACCGTTTGATGGGGGCTGAGTGCCGCTGTCAGGCACAAACAGTCCCTGACCGACCCACAGGTTGATGGAGGTCAGCCGGTTGACGATTTGGAGCGCCTCTACCGTAGTGTTAAATCTCTTGGCCAGGAGGAACAGGGTATCCCCGCTTTGGATACTGTAGCTTTTCTGAGGAAGTAAAGGAACATTAAGGATTTGGCCGACATTGATATTGGACCCCACCAGTCCGTTGGATTTCTGAATCATAACCGCGCTCACGCCAAATTTCTGACCAATGAGAAACAGGCTGTCCCCCGGTTTTACAGTATAAACCACTGAGTTCGGTATACCTCCGGGGGGAGAAGCGGCTCTAGGGACCTTAAGAATCTGCCCGGGTATAATTTGATCGGAAGAAAGGTTATTTATGGTTTTGATGGCATCAATTGTTGTCGCGTATTTCGCACCGATAATCCACAATGAATCACCGGCGAGAACCGTGTAGTATATGTAACCGGGAGCATCCGCGGCCGCAGCCGCAGGTACGGAGAGAGACAGGAAAGCGGTAAGCAGTAAGGTAACAATTGCGATTTTCCCAATGCTGCTTTTTAACGTTATTAATTCCCTCCTTTAATTTAAAATTCCTTTGCGCTAACACTATTCCATAACTGGTGGGTATTGGTTAGACATTTCGGTGAAAATAAGCACAATCCTCTTGGTAATTTAGACCAGTTCATATTGGGAGGTGAGAGGTGTGAAGTGAGAGGTTGGCATTAGGTTGGAATTCGCCTGCGTCGAATTCCTTCCGATTTTTATACAGAATCAAAAAAAGATGGCGGCTCTTAACCACCATCTTTAGAACTATTCTCTTCTTTATAGCAGCAATCTCCACTGCAGCTTTACACTAAAAAGGTAAGCAGAAATTCCATAAGCCTCCTCGTCCGCGATGGTGGTCCAAGACCACCCTTACTGAAACTTAACCTCCCGGCCCTCAATAAAAAGCCGCGCCAAGGCAGAATTTCCCCTTCTATCAACACTAACTTCCGCTTCAAGGGCAGCCCTTGCATTTTCAATAGTCCGCCCCTGATGTTGGGGAACAAAGTAGCTTTCAATACCGTATTTTAGATGGAGTATTTTTTCGTAGTCGGAATAATATATTACAACTCCTTTGATAGCCAAGCTTTCATCAGCCGGAGGCTTATGGGAGACAGAACGTGCTGCCCAATACCTGCCTTCTTGTTTTAACATAACATACACAGTCTCATTCCTTTTGAAATCATTATTATCAGCCGGGACTTTTTTTAAATCCAAATCGGAAATTTCATAATTAAGTACTACATAATCGCCCCTGAAAAAGTCCCAGGGGTCGACCGGCTTGGTTTTCAGCAGTATCTTAGTCCCGTATGTCAGGGTAGACCATTTCATCCCAATCATGACAACCAGGATTATTATCTGTAATACTACCGCCAGAGTAAACCACAATCTACGCCGCATAGTTCTTCACCCTCATTTCCTGGACAAGTTTCCTCCTGCGCCGTTCCAGGAGTGTTCCACCGACCAGCAAGAGCAAACCGCCGACAATAAAAAATACCGATTTGTCCAGCATGTCCCAGAAAAAATCAAAATACCGGGCAATTACATCCAGGACAAAAAATATCAACCCAAAGTTAATCAGTACCGGTTCTTTATTTACATAGCCCATGACGATAACAGCCACAACTGAAGCGAACAATAGAATATTCGTATAAGCAACGAATCCGGTTCTGCCCATCAAAAACCCGGTAAAGGCCACAACACTTACAGCTGCAACAACAATCAGCATAAAAACGGCTTCTCTGAAGCTTTCCTTTTTTGCCCGGTCTCTCCTAAGCAGTAAAACTGAGGAACCAAACGCCAGGAGCGCAACTATACTGAAGGACGTCGTAAAAAAGGGAGAGACAGTAAAAGTCCTGATAAAAGATTCCTGGGAATATGAAAACCATTTAAAGCTGACGATGAAGGAGGAGAGAAAAAAGACCAGCAGGCCGACAATCTGGAAAGGAGTTTTCATCACGGCAAGCCTCTCTGCTGTTTTCTGGAGGCAGCCCAGGCCGTAAAACAACAGTCCTAAGGCCATGTTAACAATTCCAATATATACGATGGCTTCCGAGCTTTTAAACGAAATTGCGGTGTTGATAGCCAGCCAGACTGCCATCCCCGGCAGCGTCAGACCAACGGCCAGTCTGGATTTTAGTCTATAGGACAGGATTATTATCACTGCCATAAGAGGCAGGTACATATAGTTGCTGTTCTGAAACCCGGTCTGTTCAAGGATTGTCGCCAGGGTCAGCAGCAGAGAAGCTTCAATCAGTATTGAAAGCGAACTACATACCACTACAATCGGGACTATGCCGATGGCCCAAAACAGCACACCGTTGGGATAATGAGCGTTGATGTGGAATATCTGGGCTACCAGCCATATCCCGGCCCCATAGAGGATAGAACCCAGAAAAATAATGGCTCGCCCGACCCGGGGATAGTTTTGTTTCTCGAAAGCCAGGTAATAACCAACTGCGTAAGATACAACTATACTTCCAAAAACCAGGGACACCTTTAACCATTTGGGGATAACCTGCCAGTTTGCGGCAAAAAAGGTAATGACCCCAACACCTACCAACAGTGCGCCAAGTACGGCCAAAACTGTTACAAGCTTGCCGCCCCGTTCAGCCTCATCGTTTTCCCGCATTGCCGTATACCTGTTTAAGATAGTCCCGACCTGGCCGTCATCAATAAGCCCCTCGTTTCTCCATGCAGCCACTTCATTCTCCAGCCATTGCAGCCACTTACCAGGCACCCTCTGCCTAGTCATGCGGATCACCTCCATCATGAAAATATTCTACTTAAAGAAAAGATATATTCCCAGTATCATCAGCAACAGAGCCCCAAACCTAACAGGGTCAGCGGGTATATGGCGAATACCAAGCATTCCGAAATGGTCTGCTACCATGGCAAAGGTCAACTGGCTCACGATAATTATACTGGAAGCTGCCGTTATGCCCAGTCTGGGGATCAGAAACGTGCTGCCCATAACAATTATAACACCCAGAACCCCACCCAGGAAGGCATACCAATCGGCATTTCGAAGGACGCTAAAGCTCTGCCTGCTAAATACCAGATAAACAGCCAGGATAGTCACTCCGGCCACAATGTTCACAACCAGGGCCGTAAGAGGCAAATCGGCGGTTTTGTTGAGGTTGCTGTTCACCAGGACCTGACTTCCACCTGCAATTCCCACAACTGCAGCAATGAAAATATAAAATACCAAAGTCATGATATCCCTTCCTTCTCCAGTCAATTATAAAAGTATTATATGTAATTTAAGCAGTATGTTGCCAAACCCCTTCTAACTTAAGCAAGCAATTTCAAAAGATATCATAGAAGCAATGTACATTGTCAATTTCCTCGTCTCAGCTGCCCGTTCCCCGGTATCTCCTGATTCCCGCAACCCAAAACCGGTAAGCAAAAACAAATGACAAAATGCCGATTACCGGAGTCAGCAGAGCATAGCCAATGTATTCATACCTGTGCATCAAAATGGCTGCAGGATAAAAACCCGCAAAGGCAAATGGTAAAACCCAGGTCAGGATAAACCTTACCGGTCCTCTGTATATTGTCATCGGATATCGGCCGTAATTCGATAGGTTGTACACCATCGGCATTAAGCCCATGTTTCCTTCTGTCCAGAAACCCAAACTGGCCAGGAACGTGTAAACTCCCGCATATATCATCGTTGCCCCGAATACAAGCACGAGGGTCAAAGGGAAGTCCCACCATGTTGGAACCAGGCCCATCGCGTTCCCGGAGTAAACCATGATGACTATCCCGGTCAAAGTCCCGATCAGCAGCTCCGGGTTCATAGTTTCGACCACTACCTGAAACCAGGCGTTTAACGGGCGGAGGAGGACCCGGTCCAGTTCCCCTTCCAGCACGTATTTTTCGGGAACATCAAACAGGTGGTTGAGAAAACCGCTGTAAAGCCCAAACGGGATAAGGAAAAACCCGTATATAAAAAGGATCTGGTCCCTCGTCCAGCCTTTGATAGCAGGCACCTTCGTAAAAATCACGAGAATAAAAACCAAATTCACCGACTGCTGCAGCAGGTCAGAAAAAACATAGATGAAAAAATCAGCCCGGTAGGCCATTTTCGTTTTTATATACTGAGCCATGTAATGAAAAAATATTATTATATGGTTGGCGGCATCCTGCCGGAAACCGGATTGTTTACTCATGGCCCTAACCCCCCTGGATAACAACATGCTTGACGGCAAAGCGCCAGAATAAAACACTAACCAGCCCCAAAAAGGCGACCCAGAAAAGTTGCAGCAGGATTACATGTAAAACTGCGCCCCCGGTTATTTTACCAAGGTAGATAAGGTTGGGCATGTAACTTACAGTCTGAAAAGGGAAAAGTTTAATGATGTCCCTGGCCCAGCCCGGATAAAAACTGATAGGCAGTAAAAGTCCGGAGAACAGGTCCATAATAACCCGTTTAGCCCTAAAGATTCCGCTTGTACTTTGCGTAAAAAAGGCGCAAAAACCTGCTATCATACTGATTTGAGAATTAATCACAAATCCTCCGGTAACAGCAAGTAAAAACAGCAGTCCGGCCTGCCAGTCCGGCGGCAGTCCGAATGGCCGGATAAAGTAGATTGCCGTCCCGGCGGGTACAGCAAAAAACAGGATGCGAAAAAAGGCTTCCCCAGAAGCCCTGGCATACTTGACCATCTGGTAACTGTAAGGCCTGATAAGTTCCAGGGCAATTTTCCCGTCCCTGATCTCAACTGCCACCCTCCGGTCAAGGTTACTGAAATAAAAGGACCTGGCCACCCAGGCGACAATTACATAAGTTATCATCTCTTCCTTGTTTAACCCGCCAATCGCCCGGCGGCCTGAGTAGATAGCATCCCATAGGAAGAAATAGGCCCCGATTTGAATTGTGTAATTGAAGATTCCGGTAAAATATGATGACCTATAAGCAAGGTTGTTGACAAATTCCATGCGGACCAGTTCCAGATAAAGTAAAAACCGGTTGCCGAAACCCACTGGGCGGCTGCGTCCCGGCAAATCATGATCAGGCATGGGTATCCCCCCAGTTCTCTATCATGCAATATTGTTCAGGTTTACAGCCCTCGTAAATCTTTTTAACAATATCCTCCATCTTATCATGGCCCCACTGGGCATAAAGATTATCCACCGACCCGTCATACAGCATTTTACCTTTATCAATTATAGCTACCCGCGGGCACAGCGCCTCTATATCTCCCAGATCATGTGTGGTCAGGATAACCGTTGTTTTGGATTCACTGTTAATTTCCTTAAGAAACTCCCTGATTTTGGCCTTGCCCAACACGTCAAGCCCGATTGTCGGCTCATCAAGAAAAAGGATGGCCGGGTTGTGCAGGAGAGCTGCCGTCAGGTCACACCTCATCCGTTGTCCAAGGCTCAGTTTACGCACCGGCAGATGAAGAAAACTGCCAAATTCCAGAATATCATCAAACTTTTTCAGCCTGGCCTTAAACTCTTCCTGGGAGACGTTGTAAATCCGGCGCAGGAGTTTAAATGATTCTATGACCGCGATATCCCACCACAGCTGGCTGCGCTGGCCAAAAACAACCCCGATACCCCTCGTGTATTTCTCACGCTCTTTATACGGAATAAAGCCGTTAACATTAACCGAACCTGCAGTTGGCACCAGTATTCCTGTAAGCATTTTGATAGTGGTAGACTTGCCGGCTCCATTAGCCCCGATATAACCAACCATTTCACCCTCGGCCACCACAAAATCAATACCGTCGACGGCCCGAAGGGTCGTGTAATCACGTTGGAATAAATCCCTAAATGCCCCCATCACCCCTTCGCGGCGGCGGAATATCCGGAACTCTTTCGTTAATCCTCTGGCTTCAATCAGAGCCATCTCACTACCTCCGCTGTCGTCGATTACATAAAAAACGCGGACGCATCGCATCCGCCTCTAACCGCGAATCCCGCGGTTTCTTTAGTTCACCAATCAGAAACTACTTACAGCTTCTTTTTTTCCCTTTAAATTTAAATACCAACTGCCCAGGGGCGGGATAGTACCTCCTGCATTCCACAACCTTGGCCGTTTCCGCCTGTTTGCAAATTTATTCAAGTTCAACTTTGGAGGTCCAACGTTCCCTTCTCAACCTACCACCGTCACTCTGTAAGTGAACATCGATTTTAACCTGATCACCCGGTTTAGCGTTTCCGGGGAGCATGCTTTTGGGAATCTTAAAGGAGTCTTTTCCCCATTCTATTATAGCCCATTGACCTTCTATTTTCTCAATTATATTGTACAATCTAAACCCACCCCGGTGTATATTCCGCTTTCTGCTAATCCTGCTTTTTTCTTATTTTAGCACAGCATGTCCCTTTTGTCATTACAAATCTGGCAAAACAAATCTGGCAAAACCTTTTTTCCTGAGACTCCATTAACGCTTACTTTACATTCTATAATCCACGTTCCACTCGTGGTAAATTGATTCGTCCCGCAATCCGGGTGTTTCATCGGCCTTTTTGAAGGGTCCTAAGAGCTGAGTGATCGTTTGGGCGCTTATTTTCCATTGTATTTTTCCGGTACCCCTGATGACATTGAAGGTTACCCTGCGGTTGCTTACCTGTGTTCCGTCACGAAGGCCGAAAGAAACCTTGGAATCAAAACTCTGGGTGTCATTTTTTACTCTGGAATTGGAAATCCCGGAAACAGCCAGCCATTTAATAGTGTTAAGCAGTCGGTTGATCTCCGTTTCGTTTAGTTCGGGGGTAGGCGCGAACATCCTTGAGGCCAGGTTAAAATCACCTTGTTCCATCGCTACAAGCATTACAGTAATAATGCGCTCCGGCTCGGCCTTGACAAGCATTTCATCCACCACTCCGGCGGCCTTCCAGACCATCAACTGATGGGCCAGGTCTTCCCCCTTGGAATGGGTTTTGCTGTCCCTGAAATGGACACAGAAATGACCGTTAAAGTCGTTCCCTTCGATAGCCCCGGCCCCATGGGGCATGCCGTTCATAGATGCGGCAAGGCGGCGTCCGTTAACTTCCACAACTATAGCCCGCCTTTTCCAGCTCCACCTTCCCCCATAGATTTTTTTCAGCATCGTCGTATCCGCTGCTGTAACAGGTTGCACGTCTGCGTGATTACTACCTGCCCTCCGCTGAACAACAAACGAGTCACCAAATTCAAAATCAACAACCCTGGCCTTGTCAAGTTTCCGGAAGATCTTATCGACATCGTCCCATGTTAAGAACTCACCATATGGATTCTTTTCTGCCAGCTGCTTTAGAGCTCCATTGAGACAGTTTCCGGCATCAGGCAAAACCATTATCCGTCCGGTCTCCGGTTCAAACAATTTAGCGGGATTATCAAAGAGAAAAGTTTGGATACTTTTCCTTCTTTTAATGACAAGCTTATAATTGCCTTCAATCTGTTCCGGGCCAATGTTTTTGGCCCTGGCAATCTGTTCCCCGATTTTCTTTAATTCGGCGCTGTCCAGTACCGCTACCTGTCCACGGTAGGCCCCGGTTGTTAATTCCAGAGAAATTATTTGTTCTCTGGAATTACGCACACCCCGGAAAAAAAAGAATATAAATAAACAAGAGACCGTTATCACCAGGATAGCTTTTCCCCTTGATTTGCCAAACAAAAAGGCAGTAACTTTCACCGGACGTCCCCCCGATACAAACTACATCTTATAAGAAAATTTATTGGGGAGCTGTCCAATTTATGCATAGTAACATCCGGCGTGTCACCATATTAGACTCTGTATCATATGATAATGTAGTATTAAATGGCTGCTGAAGGGAGCTGGTGTCATAGGGAAGACGGCGCTTCCAAGAATTATATATAAATAATCTGAAAATAACTTTAGCAGGAGGGGATTGTTAATGGCCGATGTTGACGGCAAACTGGAGCAGGAAGTAAATGCTCCGGCCAAATTTTCTTTTCGGGAAATTATTACTAAAGCTATCTGTGGGACAGGAAAACAGAACTTCCAGTATACTGAGTACCTGACAATTCCGGTTGGGCGTATTCCGACCAGTATTCTGGGTTCATCTGTAACGAGGCTTAAACTGACCGAACCATTAGTAACTGAAATCGCCGGAGATGGGAAGAAAAACGTCAGGGTAAGCGGGACTTTTGACATCAATGTTTGGTATGCATACAATGACGACCAGGCTACAGATGTGGCCAAAGAAACTACAAAGTTTACGGAAGTTATTCCTATCACCGATATCAGTGAAAACATCATCGGTCAGGTTGACGCTAGGGCAGTACTAACTAAGACGCCCCAGTGTTATAAAACAGTGATCACAAAAAAGAACCAGATTCAGATTGATGTAGAATTAGGGATTTACGCTGAAATTGTTGGAGAGACCAAGGTGTTCATCCAGGTTTATTCCGATCTGGAATAGTTCCGGCATTTGGAAGGGAGGATTGGTATATGACCACCGACCGCCCCGTTATTCGGGAAATCATTACTAAAGCGGTTTGCGGTAGAGGTACTTACAAGTATCAGCGGTCAATTGATTTGGAAGTACCTGTAGGCCAGAAGACTATTCAGGTTTTGGGTAACTTTGTTTCAAACGCAGCTCTTGATGAATCAACCGTAGCTGCCCAAACCAGGCAGGGAAAAACTGTCCGCGTTAAAGGCCACTATGATGTCCACGTCTGGTATGCATATGACCAGGATACCAAGGCCGCTAAAACTACCGTTACGTTTATCGAATACATCCCAATACAAACATATGGAGGGGAAAGCATTTCAAACATTAAGGCTTTTGCGGAAATCATCCAAAAACCCCGCTGCCGTAAAGCTTATGTTAAAGTCCTGGAAGATAAAACCGTTATCAGGGTTGAAATAGAACAGGAGCTTGCCGCTGAAGTAACTGGATTAACGAAACTGAAAGTTGGCCTAGTCCCTGCGGCCGCCACAACTGTCTCACCTATTATGGGCAAAGAGCTGCTGCCTCCACAGAAACAACCTGCCGCTGAGTACATACTTTCGACCCCAAATTATTACCTCGACCTAAAGTGTGAAGAAGACCTTCCGGAAGAAGATGACGAGGATTATGAGCAGTATTAAGACGAGTTCGCCGGATAAAATTAAATAAGCGTCATAGGTTCTGCGTTGGAACGACGCTTTTTTTTTGCCATTAACTCATTGTTCATAATCCACATACAATAGTAATAACTCTTGATGAAAAGAGGCGGAACTCTTGCTCAAGCTATATAAGGTAAAGGTTCTCTGTTCTTCCAGACTACCGCGGGGCTGGATTACAGGATCAGTGGATCTCCGCAGGAATTTGAATCTTAACCTCGGCCAACAGCTCTACCTCAGCGCCGGGAACCGGAAGGTACCAGTCCAATACGCAGGGGACCATGATTCGAGTTCCATCCTATCCTTGTGTGTGGCTAACAATATCCAGGAATGCCTGATGCTGCCTTTACCCTTAACCTTGAACCTGGCTGTTGACAGTAAAACTAACCTGTACCGCCTGGGTCCGTTAGTCGGGATTTTTGCCAACCGATTTGATAAGCTATCTAAGCCGTTCGGTGAACAAACGTCCTTTTTCCGTAAGCTTGGGGCGGCGGCGAGCAGACTGAATTCCTTTTGCTTCGCCTTTAGTCCCGGTGATATTGACTGGGATAACAAGGTCATATACGGGTCAATCCCTCCCTTGCCCAGCGATGAATTAAGCGGATGGCAGACAACAACTGTTGCTTTTCCGGATGTAATTTATGACCGGGGACTGTTCCCCAGGGGAACCCAGCGGGGAGCGGCAACCTTCGCCAGGAAAACACTGCGGAAATACCCGGGATTAAAATTTTTCAATCCGGCGTTTTTCGGTAAATGGAAAACCCACCGACTCCTTTCCAAGCATGAAACAATTTACAGGTATCTTCCCGAAACGAGGTTGTACACTTCCGCGGCAGACATCCGGGAAATGCTGGCCAAACACCGTACAGTATATATAAAACCATGCGGTGGAAGCTCAGGTAAAGGAATAATACGGTTAACTTCTTCCTCATGTGGCTTTATCGCCGATTACCGGGTCGCCCGTGAGCTGAAAACGACTGAATTCACCACCCGGGATGATCTGATAAATTACCTTACAGGCCGTATGGGGGACCGAAGATACATCATCCAGCAGGGATTAGAGTTAACTAAACTTGATGGCAGCCCTTTCGATCTTAGAATCCTAATGCAGAAAAACAGCCAGGGACGATGGCTTCGTACAGGGATGGCTATTAGAGTGGCCGGGCAGCAGAACTTTATAACGAATCTCCATGCCGGTGGCCACGCGGCCAGAGTTTCCCGGGTACTGCCAAAAACCTTTGCCAATCCTGAGTTGGCCCGCAAAATTTTAGCTGACATCAGAAGGCTGTGTCTCCTTATTGCTTCCTGGGTTTCCATAGAATATAACCCCTTATTTGGCGAAATTGCCATTGATTTGGGTATAGATGAATCAGGGAAAGTCTGGATTATCGAGCTTAATGCCGTCCCAGGCCGGAGCGTCTTCAGACGTATAGGCGCTGCCGGAGTACAGTTACGGGCGGTTTCCCGCCCAATGGAATACGCGTTTTTTTTGGCTGGGTTTAGGCCTCAGACTAATAAAGATTAAAACGCAAACTTGCGAACCGTTAGAAATAAAAGGAGGAGAACACCCGATGCCTCTTATCAGTATCTCATCAACTGAAGAGTCCTCACCAAAAATAATGCTTACGTGTGAAGAAATGGAGCGGTTTGTTGTGAAACCAGGCGATATTGTTGCTGTATGGGCCGGTTCAACAGTAACAGAAGCCGAAATTGTGTCGAGCCAGACCGGAAATCACATTTCTATCGGAACATTGAGGGCACTGGGACTCCCCAGGGTAAAATTTATAATGTTAAAGAAGGAATCGTCACTCAGCTTGCAGGTTGGTCCTTTGGTAGGGATTATGGTCAGCCGGGGGAAAAAATATAAACACCCCCCATATTCTTCACAGGGAAAACTGCTTTACAACTTCCTGGATTACAGCAACCATGTTAACTACCTGACTTATGTTTTTACACCAGAGGGGGTTGATATTGTAAACAGGACTATTTCCGGTTTTTTTCTCGATACCGGATCTGACGGCCAATCTCACTGGCGAAAACATAAGTTTCCGCTTCCGGATGTAGTATATAATCGAATTCTTTACCGGAGTATTGAAAGAAAGAAGCTGACGAAACAGATTACATCATTCCTGTTAGACAGTACGAACATAAAATACTTCAACCCCAAATTCCTTAATAAATGGGAAACGAATACTATCCTGTCCCAGAACCCCAAATTATCAGCACACCTGCCGGTAACAAAAAAGTACGAAGGGCCGGGTGAAATGGTCAATTTTTTGGCAGAATTTAAAACTGTCTACTTGAAACCGGTGCACGGGAGTCTGGGCAAAGGTATTTTACGGCTTTCTTTACAACCTGACGGATACGCCTATACACACCGGGAAGGAAAAAAGACTGTCACCGGGATTTGGCATACCCCGGACGAGTTCGGCAGCGGGCTGAAAAAATACACATATGACAAACCCTATATTATGCAGCAGGGTTTAGACCTCCTCAAATATCGGGGCCGGGTCTTTGACATCCGGGTGCTGATGCAGAAAAACGGGGAAGGCCGCTGGGTTGACACAGCCATAGTAGTTCGCGTAGGTCCGGAGGGCGGTATTTTCCCGAATGTGGCAGCCGGTGGGGAGCCAAAAAGCATTGAGTCCATTTGGTCGGAATTGACTTCAGAGGATTGGCTGACCAGCCGGACATATTTATTAACGAAACCTGTCTGTCTAATATCCGCCGATATGCTTGAAAACTCCCTCGGCACATTTGCTGAGATTGGCCTTGATATAGGTGTCGATGTATCAGGTAATGTCTGGATTATTGAAATAAACTCTAAGCCTTCCCGAAAAGTATTTCCGAAAGACCAGTTACACCTAAGAAGGACATCTATCAAGCTGCCTATTGATTTTGCAGCATACCTGGCAGGATTCGCGCCGGATAAGGGGCAGAATCTGTCTTGAACGCCGGAACCGTTCTGCCAACCGTCAGATTTATCAAAGTAAGATGGGGCGGGGTTTTGGGGGAACAGAAAAACCGCATTTACCTACCGCCCCACCTTTTCAAGAGCTTAGGATTGACCTCATGCGCAACGGTCACATTTAAGGCGGGAAGCCTTTGCCGTGTGGTAACCGTTGGCCTCGTTCACTGCAGCAGTGGTGTCTCAGAACCTATTTTTTTCTTTTCACCCGACCTGGCCGGCGAATGCCAGCTGCCTGTGGGCACAGCAATCACCTTAAAGTTTGATCAAACCGCCAATGTTTTATTTGCGGGTCCATTAATTGGTCTGTTCAGTGTCCGAAACATACTGCCTGATACCGAATTCGGAAGCCAGGAAGCTATTCTTAGAGCATTAGCAAATTCTTCAGCCACTTTGGATGGTCTGGTTTATGTTTTTTGTCCTGAGGACATCGACTGGGATAGGTGTGCAGTCACGGGCTACATTCCACTTTTTGAACAGGGACAGGAAGCGAGCGGGTGGCTGCCCCTGAGACTGCCTTTGCCTGATGTCATCTATGACCGTGTGCCGTCAAGGTCTGTCGAATCAAGACCGGAAGTCCTGGAAGCAAAATCAGGGCTGATGATGCGGCCAGGTCTGTTTTACTTTAATCCCATGTTTTTAAACAAATGGGAGACCCATTTGGCGCTGCAGAACATTCCCGAGGTTTCAGAATACCTGCCACCCACCAATCTGGTGGAAACCCCAGAAGATATTAAACACTTTTTGTCACTGTATAACCCGGTTTTCCTTAAACCTTCTTCCGGAAGTTTAGGGCGGCGTATTATCAAGGTTGAGGCGACAGACAAAGGCCGGTTCAGGTACATGTACAGGTCAAGGGAAAAGCAGACGATTGAGGGGACGGCTGCAGATTTTACCTCCCTGATGAATTTTCTCAGACCTGTGATGGGCAAAAGAAATTATATCGTCCAAAAGGACCTGCAGCTGGCCTTGTTTGAAAAATGCCCCTTCGATATAAGGGCGCTTGCTCAAAAAGATAATAGAGGGAACTGGCGGCGGACTAAAATTTATGTCAGGAAGGCAGCTCCTGGCAGCTTCCTTTCAAATCTCAGTGACGGAGCCCATCCTTGGGCTATCACAACCGTTCTGAAGGAAGTTTTTAACTGCGACTTTCTAGCGGGGGAAGGGTTGGGAGAAGAAATCCGGAACGCAGTTAAAACTATTCCACCCGCTCTGGAACAGGGTACCGGTTTGATTTGGGGAGAATTAGGGATAGACTTGGGAATTGACCGTAACGGAAAGATATGGTTAATTGAAATCAACTCGAAGCCGTTCCGGGCCCTCGTTTCAGACAGGTGTTCGTTAAAGGTGATAGAACGCTCACTTATGCGTCCACTTGAATTTGCGAAGTTTCTAGCCGGGTTTTACCGGCATTCGATAGGAGGTAACCCATATGGAGGTAGAGCCTATTCTGGGAATTCTGAGCATTCCCCGCGCGAATAATAACCCTTTTTTGGGAAACCAGAACGAATCCTTCACAGAAATCCTCACTGTTGCAGAACGAATGAACTGTGTCGCTTTTGTCTTCAGCCCCTTTGATGTCGACTATAAGAAAAATGCGGTGTGGGGTTACCGGTATAACTGGAAATCCCCGGGCGGTGAGTGGGAGCGGCGCCTGTACCCCCTGCCAAGTGTCATATATAATCGAATACCGAACAGGACGATGGAAAATCGGGAAAATATCAAAAACTTATTGTCCGAACTTAAACAAAAATACGGTCCACGTTTTTTTAATCCGTGTTTTTTGGATAAATGGGAGACTCATAAAATACTATGTAATAGTAAGTATACAAAAGATCTTTTACCTGAGACCCGAAAGCTGGATCGACCCGAAGTTATCAACGAAATGCTCATGTTATATGATGCGGTTTATCTTAAACCCTGTGCTAACAGCTTGGGTAATGAAATCTTTAAAGTCTGTAAGAAAAATCGCAGCCAATACTATTTTATTCACCAGAGTCTGAACCAACACCGGCGTGAGGGGGTGGTCACCCACTGCAGTGAGCTGGTCTCCGAACTACCTCAGTCCGAAGAACGGACCGAGTACATAGTCCAACAAGCTATACCCCTCGCCAAGATCGGAAACCGGCCCTTTGACCTGAGACTGCTCGTTCAAAAAGGCCACGATGGGAAATGGCGTAAAACAGGGATGGCGGCCCGGATTGCCGGAAAAGAAAGCATCACAACCCACGTTTTTTACGGAGGCACCCGGTCCCCCTCCCAAAAGACTATCCGAGTGGCTGCCCAGAATTGCGGTTTCTCAATCAAAAAAGTCAAAAACCAGTTAAAATATATTCAGTCAACTGTTCCCAAAGTGATTGAAAAAGCTTATAGAGCATCGTTTGGCGAACTTGAAATGGACATCGCAATCGACAGGTTCGGCAAAGTTTGGTTCTTAGAGGCCAACTCAAAACCATTTAAATTTGACGAGAAATTAATCAGGGCGAAATCACTGGTGCGGCTGATTTATTATGTCCGCTACCTTGATTCCCTGCAATAGCAGCAGCGGCCAGGAAAAACGGAGGTGACAGAATGAACCTGGTTTTTCTCTATAACAGCCAGTTTGCGGATTCAGCTTTGATAAAGGCATTCAAAGATTCTGTTCTGACAACAAAACCTGTTACCGGTGGTAATGTCCTTCTCCGTTGGGGCAACCCTAATGGCGCTGACGAGAATGCCAGAGTCGTTCTAAACAGGAAACAACCCCTGAAAAACTGCCTGGACAAGGAAAAAATCTTTGAAATTTTAAGAATTAACAGGGTCAGACGACCCCGTTTCGTTGTACCTAAGCCTGACTCCCATTACCCTTTGATTGGAAAATACTTTAATTCAACAAATGGTCTGCCGCAGGAGAAATTGGTTACAGATTTCTCAGAGGCCCTGAATTCAGGAGCTGACTTCTTTGTTGAGTGTATTAATACATTAAAAAAATATAACATTTATCTATTTAATCTGCATGTTTTTTACATGACGAAAAAGGTGCCTGTCAAAACAAATACCAGGAAACAACCGTTACCCATGTGGGTTTATGAAGAAATCCCCCTTGACCTCGACCGGGATACGCTGAAAGTCTGGCAGTTAGCCCAAAGGGCTGTCCATCTTCTGGGACTCGACTTCGGTGAAGTACATGCCGGCATAGATGCCCTGGGCCGCCCGGTGATACTGGATGTTTCTCCGGTTCCGTTCTTCCCTCCGAGTGCCCTCGAGCTGTTTTTTGAACATGTCATGAACTTTATCGCATCTGAAACAACAAATCCGGCCGCGCGAAAAGAATCTGCAGTCCTTTTAGGCGCTGACCCGGAATTTGTGCTCAAAGATACACAAACAGCCCAGCTCGCGTTTGCATCGGCCTATTTGAACAAGCATGGCTGTCTTGGTTATGATGAAAGAAGCGAACGCAGGGAAGGCTGCCTCTTCCCCCTTGCTGAAATAAGACCCAAACCTGACCCATGCCCAATAAAACTGACAGAAAACATCCGCAGTATTTTAGGCAAAGCAGTTTCACTGATTCCGGATCACATTGAGTGGCTTGCCGGCAGCCTGCACTTCGAAAAATACCAAATCGGGGGGCACATTCACTTCAGCAACCTGGATTTGAGTTCCCGCCTGCTGCAGGCACTGGATAACTACCTGGCTATTCCAATAATGCTTATCGAGGACCCGGTTACTTCTTCCCGTCGCCGTAAATATTACGGTTGGTTAGGCAGTGTGCGGATTAAGCCTCATGGAGGTTTCGAATACAGGACTCCGGCCAGCTGGTTGGTTACGCCGGACATAACCCGGGGGTGCCTGTGCCTGGCCAAAATTGTAGCCAGCGAATATATTGTTCTGCGGAAAGACTACTTTATTGACCCTGACTTACAGAAAGCCTTTTACCAATGCAAAAAACACTATTTCTACGATATCTTTAAGGAACTCTGGGAGGATATATCCAACACAACACTTTATGCCGAATACGCCCGGCATCTGGTCCCTCTAACAGATCTCATATCGGCTAACTCTCACTGGGACGAGAAAATGGACCTCCGTAAATCATGGGGACTGCTGCCTCCGGTTTAACATAATTATTCATTTTGTAACCCCCTGTTTACCCGGTTCATACAATATAACAGGATATGAGTTTAGTCCGGAAGGAGGACCGTCAAGTGGGTAAAAGCAAGTGTAAACCAAAAGTAAACTACAACTGTAACTATAACTACAATTTTATGATGCCGATGGGTATGGATCCGATGTGCTTCCCAGGTGGAATGGGTGATATGTATTCCGGGATGATCCCTGGTACACATATGCCCGGAGGAATGTGTCCCGTTGAAATGGACCCCGGTATGATGAACCCCGGTATGATGAACCCCGGTATGATGAACCCCGGTAACCCGTCAATACTAGGTAACGACCCGCGATTTGGACTGTTTTTTGGCTTCCCATTTTCGTCACAATTTTTTCCATTCTTTTTCCCGTTTTTCTTCTTCCCATTTTTCTAATAGCTTAACTAAACGAAAGGCTGCCCCCAAGAGGCAGCCTTTGTTTATTAAATTTTTAGTCTTCTCACCAAATTCTCCATATACGCTCCCCTGGAGCCTTTGACAAGTACAACTGAATTGTCAGGCAGGTTAGCTCTCAAAAACTCCACGGCCTGTTTCTTCAGGAAAAATGACCACACCTTAACTTTATTTGAATTCAAGGCCGCCCCGGTGGCGATCTCTTTAGCCAATCTACCTACTGTGATAAGCCAGTCAATATTTAATTCGGCTGCTTTTTTCCCCACCCGGCGGTGATTTTCGGCGGCATCAGACCCCTGTTCGAGCATATTACCCAGAACCGCCACTCCGGTCTTTCCTTTCGATAAAGTGGACAATACCTCCAGGCCGGCCATCATTGAGCTGGGGTTGGCATTGTATGTATCGTTGATTAAAACGCTGTTTCTTATCCCCTTGACAATCTGCAGCCTCATCGGCGGCTTACGGTACTTGGCCAGACCCTGTCTGATGGTCTTTTCATCAAACATGAAAATATGGGCAGCGGCAATGGCGGCAAGAGCATTATACACATTATGAATGCCAAAGGTGGGGATGAAAAAATGGCAGTCTTTATCGTCTAGTTTGACTCTAAACGAGGTTCCCCGGATGTCATTTGTAACATCCTCCGCCATATAATCAGCCTTATTTTTTAACCCATAAAATATTATCGTGCCTCTAAAACCGGATGTATCAATTTTTTTAGTGTTTGGGTCATCCGCATTTAAAATGAGATACCCGTCATCCGGAATCCCTTGTATAATTCCTGCCTTTTCTAAGATAACATTTTCGAACCCACCCAGGGGCCCGACATGAGCGGGACCAATGTGGGTAATAACCCCGACCTTGGGTTGGATGATTCTGGCCTGCTTGCTTATATGCCCGGGCCTGTTCATTCCTATTTCGAAAACAGCCGCCTGGTAACCCCATTTAAGGCGCAGGATGTGTGAGGGGACAAAATCAGGGAGATTCATGTTCCCAACCGTTTTAAGAACCTTCCATCTACGGCGGAAAATGGAGGCAATCATCTCTTTCGTGGTAGTCTTTCCCGAGGTGCCGGTTACCCCGACAACCGGGATATCATATAAATCACGGTAAAACTTGACTGCCTGCCAGAAGGCTTCCCATACCTTCGGAACTGAAATCACAGCAATCTCCTTGTCTTCAAAGGGCAGGACCTTTTTATACTTGGAAACGACTACACCTATCGCGCCGTTTTTCACGGCTTCAATTATGTTTCTGTCTCCTCCCTTACCACCCTTGACATCGAAGTAGACCAACCCAGGTACTACCCTCGTACACCGGCATATGATACCCTTGATTTTGGCGCCGGGAATTCCGCCCCTCAAGCTGCCGTATACAGCTTCACACAGTTTACCTATCGTCACTGTTGGCATATGACCATCCTTTCTACTGCGAAAAATCGCGCCTGGAGGTCATGCTACGACTGATGCCCCAAGCGCAACAAAAATTATTATAGCACATATAGCTAGACTGCGCTAATGTCTTCGGAGGCCGGCTGGTCGATACCGGGGATTCCATCGTTTCCCATCCCAAGATGAAAGGCCAGTAGGTTACCGGACAACAATAACAGGATTAGAATCAAGAACAGTACAAATACCAGATTTAACGAAAAGGTGATTGGTCCTGCTGCAGTACTTACGGTAATCATCCTTTCGCCACTACTGCCCGGTACAGAGTAAATTTTACTCATTGATTTTATTGCTTCCTGACCGTGTTGGCTTGTCAAAACTTGAATCAAGCCGAGTATTCCTTCTGAGACCACCTGGCCTTTTGAACCCAAGTAGGGTTTTAGTCCCTGAAGCAGCGGGACAATTTTGGGGTCAATAGGGACATAACTCATTTCTTTTCCTCCTGCCCAATTTGGTCTTAATAATCTATTACATATTATGATTAAGTGCATGAATCGTGCCTGAATCTAGATAAAAAAGGGGGTGTCCCGATTAACTTTTGGGACACCCTCTTTGAACCAGATTATGTTATAAACCCAAGTATAATAGCGGCTATTAGCAGTTTAACTGCGCTCTCCGGATTCCCTTTTGCGATCATATCGAAGATCTGTCCCTTGCTTAGTGTCGGGAGTTTTTTTTTCCCCCTTTTCAACAGCGACTTCCTGGTTCACTGTTACCGGTGTTTCGGACGTTTGGCTAACAGGAGCGGATACTGCCGGTCCAGTCTGGTTACCAAGCATACTGAAAAGGGATAACAGAAGATTGGGATTAATCTTCTTTTTTGATGCCAGACCGCTCAATAACCCCATCAGGTCAGGCTGCCCGGCGCTCTGGGTATTCAGCATACCTGACAGTTTATCAATTACATTCTGACCGGTGGGGTTGGCGTCCCCGGCGCCAGCCCCGGAAACCTCTTTGATGTCTGTACCCGAATGGTTGTGTACTAAGCTCATAATTGTTAAAACGTTAAACAGGCCGAGGAACCCCAATAGGATATGGGGACCTAATTTATGGTCGGTCTGTCTGTCTATAAGTCCCATAAATTTGTCTATCAAATCCCTATTTTGGTCCATAGAACCAAGCAGTGCCGTTAAATCGTCCAATCCGTGACCTCCTTTTTTACTCTAAGTTTGTCTTAACAATTAGAACAGGCCGGGAATATTAGGAATATTGAGTCCGCCGGTAGCCCTGTTCATCTCCTGGTTGGCCAGGTTTTTTGATTTTTCCAGGGCCTTGTTGACAGCTTCCATAAGGAGCTGCTGAATGACCCTGGCATTGGCGGGATGAATAATTCCAGGGTCGAGAATAATGTCAATGATCTGCTGCCTGCCGTCAGCGACCACCCTCACCGAACCGGCATCAACAGCCGCTTCAACCCGCATATTCTTTAATTCTTCCTGGGCCCTGGCCATATCGGCCTGCAGTTTCTGGGCCTGCTGCAGGAGTTTGCCCAATTGTCCATCAAGCAATTTAATGCCCCCTCAATTCGATTAAAAATAACAGTCATTAAAATGTATTCAGACCCGGCCAATATGTTTCTCGTTGCGCAATTTTATTTTCGCAACTAAAAGACAACGCGAATAAATCGCGTTGTCTTTTTTGGTCGGGGGTATCATCTAATTTCGTTGGGCCGGGTAAGCTGGCTAACACTGCCAAGCCCGTCGTGCAGATAATATAAGGGGTCCTGGGACTCGGGTCTAGTGTTGTCTAAGGCCTGGACTTCAAAGCGCTCTAATCCGTAAGCGTATGCAGCTTTGTAATTGTCCTTTTCATCGTATGTCATCAATACCTGAGTCAGGGGGTCAGCCACATCATTCAGGTAATATGTGGTCTCTATAAGCTCAGGATTTTGCGGCATCTCACCGTACTTACCGTTCTTGTACCAGCCTAAATGCTTGCCTATGTTTTCGAAGCAGCCCTTGCCCTTATAGCCTTGACCATTGTCGGCTTTGCCGTCCTGGCCTTTGCCGTTGTTGGACTTATCTTTGTCATTACCTCCGCCGTTGCCGTTATTTCCGTCACCCTGGTTGCCGTTATTACCGCCGGAGTTGCCGCCGCCGCCGTTGGACAGCAGCAGGTATTGCAGGTCAGCCCGCTGCTTTTTAGCCTTTTGCTGGCCTGGGGCATTCTCCGGAGATTTACCTTTGTTGCCTTTGTCCTCTTTGGCTTCCTTGCCGTACACGAAGTCTTTGACCGGGCTCTTGGTAGCCATCTTCATGATCCTGTTGCCATCATAGTCATAATCGTAGATGACAACCTTGTCCTGCGGCAGGTCCACCTCCACAAGGCGGTCGGCCGGGTCATAGAAATACCTAGTGGAACGCTCGTCGGGATAGCTCATCTCTGTAAGGTTGCCGTTATTGTCATACCTAAACCCGGTCGGCCCCTCGTCGCCGTCCCTGATTAGCCATTAATTCAAGTTTTGCATTAAGATTTATAGACTCTATGCAGTCAGAGGTTGTTCACAGATGTATTCTTTAAAAAACTTTTGCAAGTATGTAGATTACTCCGAATGAAACGATACACAATACTAAAGTAACATATACTGTCTTTTTATGCTGCCCTTTTTCCCCCCAACCTGTTAACCCATCTACTACAAAGGCAATTGCTGCCATTCCCAGGAATGAGGCAAATAGAATCTTAAGTACTGTAAAAATTATGGCCAAAAAACATAACCCTCCCTTACATTAAACTCCCTCTAAATTACTTCTTATTAAAGAATCTCTTTATTCGTTCTACCCAGTTCTTAACTTTAACTGCTGTTGAAGGTGAGCCAATTCTAACTATACTGGTCTTTAGTAGAGCATCCTCTGTTTCCTTATCAGCTTTAAATTCAGGAACGCCAAGGATCCAATTATACCCTATTCGAAACGGTCCAAGAGGAGACCGAGCTACAACACTTACTACAGCATTTTTAGTCCCTTGTCTCACGTCGGGATCATTCCAACTTTGTTGAACTCCCAATGAAACTATCTCGGGTATATCAGTTAGTCCGCTCACTCCTTTGATAAGGGCATCCAAGTTACTTATTTTAACTGGTCCGTTGTAAAGTTCTTTCGGATTCGGAGCCTTATACAGATCCTTCGGATTCGGAGGCTGAACAACCGACCCTTTCCCTGCTTCCTTCTTATTAAAGCCAAGCGGATCCACATAATTGACCGGAGAATTCTCCACATAAGCATACTTATGCATGCTCAGCGGGTTGCTCATGAATCCAGAGAATGCATCTCTCGTCATGAACCTGCCTACCTTCGGCGCATAATACCTACTGCGCAGGTATAGCAGATCATCCTCTTCATCCCACAATTCCCCGGTGTAACCGAAGGTATTGTGGTTAACATTTCTCCCATCCTCAGACAACTTCGCGCCCGGTGCAGGTAACGCCGTATTCATCGTAGTTATAGTGGTCTCTGACAGCTCCGTTTGGCCTGATAAGCTGCTTTACGCTACCTAGGCCGTCGTAGAGGTAGTGTAACGGGTCCTGGGTTTCCGACCGTGTATCGTCCAGCTCCTGTACCTTGATGCGTTCTAAACCGTAGGCGTAAGCCGCTTTGTAGTTATCCTCCTCATCATAGGTCATCAGGACCTGCGGGGCAGGATCGGCTACGTCATTGACATAGAAAGTGTATTCCATCAGCTGTGGGGCTAAGCCTAGTTCAAGCAGTTGGGCGAATTTGCTGTTTTATTAGATATTTGCCCCGGTGATGCTGGGCTTTATTTTTAAAATAGAAAGGATATTTTAAAGTCTCCTCAAGATATTTTATTCATCGATATCATCATTATCTTTACTTTGCCTTTTGAATTGAATGTAATTGTTAATCAACAGAATTGCTACTACTAGTGTGAAGATAATTAAACTATGAATATAAATTTTAGACCATGTCAACCGAAACATAATCATTAGAAATAACACTGTTACGACCAACCAAAAAGTAACATCTTTATAAAGTAATCGAGATGGTTTTGTTTTAAATATTTTACTGAATGTTCCTTTCGGAACGAATAAGTAACTTAAAATAAGAAATAGAAAAATAAAACCTATAGCTATTATGGGAAAAAACATCCTACCATTTTTTATAATTATTGCTAACCCAGTAACAAGTGATATATATAATAAAACAAAAACTATTTTACTACGGGGCTTAGTAATATCATACTGTTGAATGCTAAATCTCATTATCATAAAGAATGGAAAACTGACTAAAAAAGTTATAATAATCCATTTCAATAATGTTTCCATTGTTAAATAACCCCCTTTTTAATAAATTTCTTGGGTCATGAATTGGGTATTCATGACCCAAGTTAATATTTGATTATCTGTTTTCTTCTTCGTATTTCCAGTAATAACGCCAATATGTTTCGCCGACTACTTGACAATCATCCCAAAACTTAATTGCATCATCAATAGCAAATATTGCCAAACCAGCGTAGACAACTACCATAACCTCAGGAGCAACAACGGTTGCTCCCCCAGCTAATATAATTATTTGTTCTAATGTTTCTATAGCCAAATAGTCATAACCGAGTTTTGTAGTCCAAAAGGTCATTATGTCCTCAACCTCTTGATCGCGAATAGTCGCATTCAACGCTTTTAACTTAATTTCGAACTCAGTTAATTTTTGTTTTGAAGGCTGTACTATTGTATTTTGTTTATCCTTCGGATTCGGAGCCTTATATACATCCTTCGGATCCGGAGGCTGAACGACTGAACCTTTACCTGCTTCCTTCTTACTAAACCCAAGCGGATCCACATAATTTACCGGAGAATTCTCCACATAACCATACTTATGCATACTCAGCGGGCTGCTCATGAATCCGGGAAATGCATCCCTCGTCATGAACCTGCCTACCTTCGGCACATAATACCTGCTCCTCAGATACAGTAGATCATCCTCTTCGTCCCACATTTCCCCGGTGTAACCGAAGGTGTTGTGGTTTACGTTTCTCCCGTCTTCCGACAACTTCGCTCCGGGTCCAGGTACGCCGTATTCATCATAGTTATAGTGGTCCCTGACAGCTCCGTTTGGTCTGATGAGCTGCCTTACGCTGCCTAATCCGTCATAGAGGTAATATAGCGGGTCTTGGGTTTCCGGCCGTGTATCGTCCAGTTCCTGTACCTTGATGCGTTCTAAGCCATAGGCATAAGCTGCCTTATAGTTATCTTCCTCATCGTAAGTCATAAGGACCTGCGGGGCAGGATCGGCTACGTCATTGACATAGAAAGTGTATTCCATCAGCTGTGGGGCTAAGCCTAGTTCAAGCAGTTGGGCATATTTGCCGTTTTTGTACCACCCAAGGTGTTTGCCCCTGTTCTCGAAGCGGCCCTTGCCTTTAAAACCTTGGCCATTGTCGTCTTTACCGTCCTGGCCTTTGCCGTTATTGGGACAGCGTGTCCCCGGCTTTAATATGATAAGTCAGGAATACTATCCCTGCACTCAATGGGCTTTTGGTTGGCCATCCCTTGAACTTATTCTCCGCCTGGGCTTGTACAGTGTGCCTGGTTTCTTTAGAAAGGAATTTGTTATATACCCACCAATCGCCGTTAGAGTCAGCAGTGGTGGTAAAGAAATAGTTTCCGTTGTCATACATGTGAATCGTATGACGGGCCTGGGAGGTGCCCCTGATGGTAACTGTGCCGTTTTGCTGGTTTATAGTAATACCCGTTATTTTTGGCGTATGCGGTATATTCCTCACAGTCACACTTGCATTTAGAGGATACTCCGACCATTCGTCCAGCGGAGTCATCCTGACTGTATATGAACCGTCATCCATCGGTTCGCCGATGTCATCCTTGCCGTTCCAGGTAAAATGGTTGATTATGTTCCTCGACTCTTGCCCGGCTGCTTTGCTTTCCGGACTCGTATAATCACCCCGGTAGAAAGCATTTTCATCCAGGGTTTCGATAACTTCTCCGTCTAGCAACAGGTCAATGCGCACATGATGGTTATAGTCAAACCTGAAATTCAAGGTGCTGGTTTTGTCATGGTTCGGGTCAAAAACCCCGGGTTGAAAAGAACCGTCTCCCGGGTCGGCATAGGCCGACGGCACGTTATTGACCCGGACCAAAGAATCGGTTACACCCAGGTTGAACGCGCCCTGCAGGACACCGTTGATTATCCCGTCCAGCGCCCCCAGGTTTAAGGCTAAGGCCAGCGTTACGGCCAATACCCGTATCCACATTCTCCGCTTAAAAATCCTTCTCATACCCATTCCTCCTCGTATAATATCTCTCAAAACAACAAAAAGCACCCATCCCGATTCCTCAGGATAGATGCTCATCCATGCTGTTAATACTCTCCTTCGGCAGCCCGGCCACCCTTAGTTGCTAGTTGCCAGTTGCTAGTTCCTAGTCCTTTGGCTCAATATATGAGCTTTAGAACTAGCAACTAACAACTAGCAACTAGCAACTAGCAACTACTAGGGTCCGTGGTTTTGCGCCCCCGCCTTTCGGCGGGTTTGCCTTTATCGGGAATTTGCATTTATGCATTTTTTTGTAATCGCACCACTTTTTTCTACATATGTCGACAAATTCCTTCCATCCTGTCCTATAATGCGGCTTTCGTGGGTTAAAATGCGGTTTTGGCGGGTTGAAATGCGGAAATTGCCCGGCGGGCAATCTTATTTTATGCTCCCGCCTGGCACAGTCAGGCCTCCGTAAGGCATGACGAGCACCCTGGCATCGCCGCCTTTAATCGCAGCAGCTGCATCAACAGCTTCCTGGAGTGATGAAAACGGCTCAAAAAACAACTTTCGCACCTGGGCCTGCTCCATATCGGAAACCCAGAAAATGCGGGCCTGGTTGACTGCCTGAGCGATAAAAGCCCCTTTATGCCCTCCGAGGACAAATTCCCTGGCGCTTCGCCTTTCTATATCTTTAGGACTGGACGCCGCATTCATCCACTCCTCAAAAACAGGGTCCCCAAAACCTTCCGGGCATTTAGCCGCTACAATAATAATACCCCCCTGGACCACAGCCCGCAAGGCGTTTCTGACAGATTTCTGAGCCTGGTATACCGTATCGTCTTTTGGTGTCCCACCCGGTGAGACGACAACAATATCGGCAGCCTCATGTAATTTTACGCAACACATCGCCCCGGCAGTTACCTCTCCGGCCCGGTGGGCTTTTATGGGGTCACCGGCGGCGACTTGGACCACCCTCTGCTCCTCATTGAGAACAATATTAATAATAAAATGAAGCCCGGCAATTTGGGCAAACTCCTCCATATCCCGGCGGACAATGTTCCCTTCAACCTGTCCCAGGGCATTACCCTGTAATGTTCCCAACTTATGGTTATGTTCCAGGGCGCGGCGGCTGGCAGCCCCAGCCGCCACCGCCTTAACACCCCCCGAAAATCCGGCCAGCTGATGGGGTTCGATGCAGCCGACGGCTATCACAAGGTCAGCTTCTGCTACAGGTTCGGCCACCTCGACAGGTGTCCCCCTTTTCGTTATCCCCAGCATCCGGTAACCGGTTTCCTTACTGTGCTGACACTTTATCTGGCCATACAAAGGTCCTAAGAGATATTCTTTTTCGTTTTCCGTGACAGGGCGGTGGTTACCCACCCCGATGACGACAGTTATGGACTCCTTCGACAACCCGCCAAGTTCCAGTTCTTTTATCAGAAGCGGCAATACAAGCATGGATGTTAGCGGCCTGGTGTGGTCACTGATTACAATGGCAGCCCTGCCTTTACCCCGGGCTAAAAAATCAACGGGCGGGGCGCCTATCGGCTGCCTGAGCCCATTGATTATTTCCTGCTCAGGTTGCGTAATTTCGGGCAGGGGGTTAGGCCTAATCTCCCCTAGATAGCGGCCCGTAGAGATGATGGCCTGAAGTTCCTGATTCCCGTATTTAAGGTTTATTGTAACCGACAAGTAATAACCCCCAACTAGATCTCTTCTTCGTGTAAAAGCATCTCCCCGGCATTTGATGACAGCAATAATTAATTTAACCTTATTCTATTTCCCCTATCCAATATGTCGTCCTAAAAAAGGCGCTGGCGGAGCCGAGGGCGAGAGACGGATGGCGGAGCCGCCCAGCGCCACGGACGGCGCTTGGGCGGGTGAAACCCAAGGCTCCGCCAGGCTCTGAGGTTAGTGGCGGACAAGGAGAACAAGAGAAAACCCGTTGCGAACAGCCATCCCCTCGACCCCCACTTATTTGCCAACAAGCCCTGCTCAGACATTCCGCCCGGAGGAAGACACCAGCCCCTCCCACACTAGAAGTTAGAGGTTGGAAGTTGGAGGTTAGATCAATCTGTGGGAATTCGCCAAAAGCGAATTCCATCTTAATCCAACCTCTAACTTCTAACCTCCAACCTCCAATTTGAAAGAGGCTGCCTCTTATGAGACAACCCCTTCTTCTCGTCCTTTTATCGCGATTTTCACGGCATTTCCTCATCCAATATTTTTGTAGCCTCAGTGATAAATGCACATGCTCTGAAAAACCGGGTATATTGTAAGGACATGCTACCACACAATTCCTACAGCCGACACAGATATCCTGATCAATTACCACCATGCCCCCTGGTGTTTTACGAGCAGTTTTGGTAATTGTAGAAAAAAAACTCCCTGCTTCCGCAAGGAGTTTTCAATTAATTAAAGTTATGCATTTACAGCCCGATTACTGTATCCTCTTTCATGGGCAATAATATCCAGATAGATAGTCTGAATTTCAGACGTATCCATATTTGGCTTAAGGCCTGCCCTTGCGTCAATAGTTTTAAGATAACTTTTGCATACTTCGCAAACATCAAGCCGGTAACCCGGGGTCTCCTCGATTAATAAAAAGGACAAGGTTTGATGGTCATCGTTACCGCAGTTGGGACATGCCAACAGTTTATACAGCCATTCAGTTTCACAGTGTGAACAGCGAAGGTAACGTTTGCCCTCCTCACCCCTGATTACAGCTATTTTTGCCTTATTGCCACATACCGGACAGAAATTTTCCAGCCAGTTTGCTGTATCAATGTTAAGATTTGCAGCCTCGGCATATGTCCGTAAAAAAGGTTTAACAGTTTGGAAAATCGCAAATTCAGCGACCTCGGGCTGAATATCCAACCGGCTAATTATTCCGCCAACGCTTTCCCTGTCACCCTCCAAAAAAGAAACTATTAGGTCAGAAAAGTCTTTTTCCGTCATCCCCTCAAGTTTTTTAATGGAATCAGCCCAAACAGGCTTGTAACAGGTCAGTAATTCCAACAACTGGTTGAATAATTCCCGGGCCAAAACCGGGTCTGTCACCGGTTTGATACTCGAAACCAGCGGGTTTGTTTTATCCCAAACCCATTGTTCCGGCACCGAAAATAGATTTAATTCACGAATTTTAGCAAGGTACTTTTGCTGAATAACCAACAGTCCGTCGTAAAAGTCTAGTAGTTCTTGAGGTAAACTTACCGGACCGGTTTGTTTTGACATGTTTTTCACTCCTTACCTGACTCCAAATCCTAATGCAATTTGAACGTTAGCGGAAAGTACCCTCTATCTTACTTTTATTGCTTACTTTTATTGAATTACAAGCCGACTTGCCCTGCATACAGCATTACATACCGGAGCAGGAAACCGCCTACCAGAACCAAAATAGATGCCAGCATCGGTGCACCGAAAGCTTTTTTAGATGCGGCTAAATCTATTATTACCGGTAGAACCAGTCCGCAGCCGATAATGCCTACCCAGAACCAAATGGCATAGCTGCCGCCGAGAACGACAGAAGCTGCTGCGGGTGCGGAAGCGGAGAGAGCGGAGAACATTAAGGCTAAAACTATTATTTCGAATAGAACTACAATCATATCAGCTTTTGCTAGTTTATGAATGATTCCGATATCCTCTTTCCGCCATGCCAGCACCAGCATCAAAGCAGCCATCCCGGTCGAAGTGGCGGAAACCAGGAACAGCAGACCCAGATACTGTGTACTGCTCCAAAGAGCTGCCGAAGTGCTGGCTAGCAATACTCCGGTATAAGCAGCGGTTAAGATACCTAAGATTATTCCCAGATATCCCGTCAAACTCCGCAGCCCTTCCTTACCTTTAAAGGCGCCGAGCAAGGAATTATTCTGGGCAAAATCCTCTTCAGCCAGCCAGGTTAACATATTAAGGCCGCCGACGATGACAAATGCCGATAGCAACCATACACCAATGGACATGGTTGAACTGAGCTTAAAGGTAAGCAGGAAGTGCCAGAAGTAGAAAGGACGGCCAAGGTCGGCCAGCAGCAACAGAACACCGATTATGATTAAAGGCACTCCGATGTATGATCCATATTTAGCTAGTTTGCGGTACTTCCAGTTGCCGAATAAATTGGATAGTATGCCCGTGTAAAAAGCAGCTACTCCGACACCGGCAAGGAAAAGGTAAATTGCAATTATAATCGGCCAATGAACCTCATGCATTCTTACTTCACCCCCGTATCATGCGTTTCGCTGACATCTTTGCCCGGGTCTTTAAACATCAGCCAGAAGGGCGCTATAAGCATAACTCCGGCGCCGACCAGGGCACTGACCCAGCTTCCGAACAGATTGGCTGTGGCAACCTGGGGATTTACGGGCAGCCCGTATACTTCGGGCTTATCATCCAGAACATAAATAACGTGCAAGCCGCCCAATTCGTTTTCCCCGTAAATCTGGGCATTCACGCCGCTGCTCTTCAGGAAATCGATCCTTTCCTTAGCCTGTTTCAGGATCTGCTCACGGTCCCCCATTTGCACTGCCCCAGTAGGGCAGGTTTTGACGCAAGCGGGCTCCATGCCGTTATCTATCCTATCAACACACATCCGGCATTTTCCGCTGGTACCTGTCTTTTCAGAGAAACCAACCGCACCAAACGGGCAGGCTAATACGCAGTTTTTGCAGCCGACACACTTGTTTTGGTCCAGGACGACCATACCTTTATCGTCCTTTTTAATTGCTCCCGCGGCGCAAACTGCAGCACAGCTAGCTTCCGTGCAGTGCATGCATTGAGTTTTCCGGAAGAGGAACCTTACCTTACCATTGTCTTCCGCTTCAAAAAAGCGTACTTTTGTCCAGGTTTCACCGCCCATTGTGGGGGGGTTTTCATAACTGCCGGAAAAAGTAGTCTTAATTGCTTCTAATCCGTTCCATTGCTTGCAGGCTACTTGGCAGCCACGACACCCTGTACATTTTGTAACATCAATAAATTTCGCCAGTTCAGCCATTATCCAGCCCTCCTTACATTGACCAAGAAGGCCTTATATTCGGGGATCATCGTATTACCGTCACCGATGTGAGGTGTTAAATAATTGGCTATTGCTCCGGTGGCGATTCCCTGATACCCGTAATGCCAAGGCATACCTATAATATGCACTGTTTTGCCGTCGATTTCATAGGGTTTAAACCGTTTTGTAACCATAGCATGACACTCGATTTTGCCTCTGGCTGATTCCACAACGACCTTATCGCTGTTCTTAATACCCTTTTCTTCAGCCAGTTCTTCGCCTATTTCAATAAACATTGTCGGGAAGAGTTCAGCCAGCCACGGGGTATTCCGGGTCATGATGCCGGTCTGCCAGTGTTCGCAGACCCTGTACGTGGTCGCAACAATCGGATACTTATCCGGGGTGCCTTTTTCATCAGGCCGCCAAACCTTGACAACAGGGTTCAGCATCTTGCTGGAGAACGGGTTCTTAGCCAGCGGGGTATCCCAAGGCTCATAGTGTTCAGGCAGCGGGCCTTCGTTCATATTGGCAAATAACCCGCCTAACCCGTCCGGACGCATAATGAACGGGCGGTTGCCGGTGAAAACGCCGTCTACGGCATCAGGAGCGGTAGTTGGCTTAAAGTCAGGAACGTCATAGCCAACCCACTTGCCCGCAACACCGGTAGCGGCATCTAATGCGAGCGGATCCCACCAGATCACGGCTTTGTCTTTGGACCATGGAACACCAGCCGGATCGGCAGAAGCCCGGTTGTAAATAATCCGGCGGTTAACCGGCCAGGCGAAAGCCCAATTGGCATATATTCCGATGTTTCCTTTGGTGTCCTTGCTGTCTCTCCGCTGCAGCAGATTCTTGCCCTCTGCGGGGTACATCCCGGAGTAAATCCAGTTCCCCGAGCAGGTCGAACCGTCATCCATCAGCTTGCCGAAGGTGGCCATCAACTTGCCGGTAGCGGTCTCATAACCGTTAATCTCTCTGACCACCTTATCGATGTCGCATTCGTGCCCATCACCGAAGTTCCAGAAGAGGTCGCGGATCGGGGCATCCTCAGGTTTGGCGCTCTTGGCATAAGCCGCCTTCATTTTAAGCGCTAACTGGTGGATAATTTCCAGGTCAGACTGTGCTTCACCTTTTGGCTCAACTGCTTTCCAACGCCATTGAGCCATCCGGCCGCTGGTGGAAATTGAGCCCTCTTTCTCATATGAACCGCAGGCGGGGAGCATGAATACTTCCGTATTCACGGTCTTAGGATCAACACCCGGCGCTTTCCAGAAGGCTGCGGTTTCAGTTTCAAACAAATCAACCGCTACTAACCAGTCGAGATTCTCCATCGCTTTTGCTTCTACAGCAGTATTAGGACCGCCTACTGAAGGGTTCATACCAAAGGCGAACATACCTTTGATAACACCTTTCGCCAAGGCTTCGAACAGCGCGATGAAGGAGTAATTCTTGGTAGCATCATATTTCGGCAGGTAATGGTAAGCAAATTCGTTTTCCGCAGTGGCTTTAGGTCCCCACATGGCCTTCAGGTAACTAACCAAAAACTTCGGCTTGTTGACCCAGTAACTGGTCTTAACTGTTTCAGTTTCGTTATAAGCCGCTAAAGTCGCATTTCCGGGAATGGTCTTGGGACAGTTGAGATATCCAGGTATGAGGTGGAAAAGCAAAGCGTAGTCGGTTGAACCCTGAACGTTGCTCTCTCCACGCATGGCGGCCACCCCGCCTCCGGGGATACCTACGTTCCCGAGCAGGAGCTGCAGGATAGCATCCGCACGCACGTTCTGGGAACCGACGGTATGCTGGGTGGTCCCCATGGCGTACATGATAACGCCTGATTTATCCTTGGCTGCAGTAGCGGCATAGGTCTTGACAATATTCAAGAAATCCTCTTTGGCCATCCCAGTAACCCTGCAAACGGTATCGATATCATAGCGGGAATAATGCTTTTTCATGATATTCAGTACACATAAGGGGTTCTGCAGGGTCGGGTCAGTGACGGTTTTGTCATTGGCATCTTTCTGGTACTTCCAGGAATCATTACTATACTTACGCTTGGCGGGGTCATAACCGCTGAACAACCCGTCTTCAAACTTATACTCCGGTACAATTACAACCGCGGCATTGGTAAAGTTCAGGACATATTCCTTGTTGTACAGGTTATTCTGCAGGATATAATTAAACATCCCGCCCATAAAGACGATATCGGTACCCGGCCTCAGCCTGGCATAAATATCGGCCTTAGAGGAAGTCCTGGTAAACCGGGGGTCGATATGGATGATCTTAGCTCCCCGTTTTTCTCTGGCTTGAGTCAGCCACTTGAATGACATCGGGTGGTTCTCAGCAGGGTTCCCCCCCAAAATCAGGGCACAATCAGTATTTTGGAGGTCAGTCCAACTGTTTGTCATAGCTCCTCGTCCAAATGATGGTCCCAGACCGGCGACCGTGGACGAGTGTCAGATACGGGCCTGGTGCTCAAGATAAACAATTCCCAGGCCTCTCATTAGCTTGTGCAGCAGGTAGCATTCCTCATTGTCCAAACCGGCTCCGCCCAGGGATGCAATAGCATCAGTCCTGTTGGTAATGACATCAATTTTAGTCCCCGTTTTGGGATCATCAACCGTCTGCTTGAGTGTGAAGTTCTTGTCACGGGTTGCTTTAACTTTCTCCACTATCTTGTCAAGCATCCAATCCCAGTCTTTTTCCACCCATTCGGTGGCTCCCGGCGCCCTATACAGAGGTTTGGTCAACCGCCTGTCATTGACATAAAGCTGGTAAATCGACGCACCCTTGCTGCACAACGAACCCTGGTTAACCGGGTTATCCGGGTCGCCTTCCAAATTGATTAGCTGGCCGTTCTCAGTGTAAGCTAGCAGACCACAACCACAGCTGCAGTATGGGCAAATAGTAGGGGTGGCTTTGGCAGACCTTATTTTAAAGGTCTTAACTTGAGCGGCAATCGCTGACAGGTCAAAAATACTATCACCAAGGATTACACCTAAACCTGTCATTCCTGATAATTTCAAAAAACTCCGTCGTGATAAATTCACCATATCCATCCTCTCCCTTCTTTAAATAATAAACTTTCGATACTCACCACCTTTACATGTTTATGTTTTGAAAAAGAAAAAAAGAATATCTTTGTCATAAATATCCATAAACATTCCTTTTTCCGTTCACCAAAGCTGTTATCTCCATCCCTTCTCTCTCTAATAACGAATTAGTTCAAAATCGTTTGCTCTCTATCGGTTCTAAAGTTCGCAGAAAAAAGAGAAAAATGTAAATTAAACTACCTAATAATGTAGTTCTACATATATTATAAAATTCCTTCTTGGAATTTTCTAACTTAATGAAAAAACCTTGTCCGCTTTGTTGATTTTCTCAAGGATGGTATACATATTGGTTACGTGTCCAACACACAGTCTTTCTTTGATTTTAAAGTAATCCAGGCAGGTCCCGCAGGACAGCATTTCCACACCCCGGTTCTGTAAGTTCATCAGGTGTTCCAGGACAGGTGAATTTTCACAGGTCAGGTAAACACCGCTGTTGATAAACAGCATACATTGGGGGGGTGCTTCACTTTCAAAAACCGTAAACATAAAGCTTTTCATTAATATCGCGCCCAGTTCATCGCTCCCGCGGCCCATTTCGGAAGATGAAACGAGGATTACAGTGTTTCTTGTCTCAAGCTCCTCGCTGCCTAAACAGGTCTCTTTTTTTGTTATCTGAATATAGAACTCGTCTTTCTTCTGCTGGACATCGACTTCACAGTGCAGGCTCCTGGCCAGGGCTAAAATATTTTCCTTGGCAGCATCGTTGTCTACAATTGCAGTCACCGAACCATCCCTGATGGAGTCCAAAACTTTTTTCGTATTGATTACCGGCATCGGGCAGGCTAAACCGCGGGTATCAACAATTTGAGATTCCATTGCATACACTCTCCTTACTTAGTTGCTAGTTGCTAGGTGCTAGGTGCTAGGTGCTAGGTGCTAGTACCTTGTAGCTGAAGGAACGTAGAATGCAGCAATAGCTAATAAAAATACTCAAATACTAGGAACTAGGAACTAGCAACTAGCAACTAGGAACTAGCAACTAGCAACTAGGAACTAGGAACTAGCAACTAGGAACTAGCAACTAGCAACTAGCAACTAATATAGTACTCTCTTATCCTCAACCCGTCTGGTAACCTTTTCCTTATCGAAAAAACTCATTATCGGTAAAGCAAATTTGCGGGAAGTCTTTAAGATGTCGCGGGCCTCTCCCAGGCTCATTTCACTGTTTTTTTCAAGGAACTGAATAATTAAATCTTTAGCCATTTCGAGGCTTTTGCGATGAACTAAAATATTATCTTCCAGCTTTATTAAAATCCGGTTGTTTACAAAATAGTTGAGGACCTCTTCTGAATCTGCCCGGTTTAGTTTAAATTCAGAGGTTATTTCCTCCCAACCAGGGTTCTGCAGTCCCTCAGCCAGATACCTCTCCTCGATTTTTTGAAACATTTGCCGCCAGTCTTCCCCCGGACCCGGTTCGAACCCTTGTTTTGCTATATTTTCATCAACAATCGTGATCACATTATTTTCCTGATATAAGTCTGCCAAAGCGTTAAACACTTTATTACTCAGGCCGGCAAAAACCCTGCTTCTGATTTCTTCTTTGGATACGCCGGCCCTCAAAGGAAATTTGCGGTGAAACTTTTCCAGGATATCCTTCAACTCGGCTGCTTTACGGTCCAGAATAATATTTAGAATATAGTGTGGTTTATTGTCACAGATAAAACTCCTGACTCGGCCGGTTGCTTCCAGGTTTTTAATTGTCTCGGCTGTGGCATCTTCGTCAAATCCCAAGCCGCGCCCCAGTTCCTCTCTCGTATAAACCGTTTGTTTGGAGGACTCCATTAACTGCTCGAGCAGTTCTTCAGGGGTGCCTTTTTCCTTAGTCCGCAGGGTCTCTATGACACCGGGATTGAGCCGTCTTCGTTTCGGAGGCCGGGGGTCAACCACTATACCCCCGCCAATCGTCCGCATCGGAGAATAGGACCTTATCACCAGCCTGTCTCCCCGTGCAGCAACGACAGGTTGTTCACACTCCAGCTGGGCAAACCCGTTTTCACCGGGGTCTAACTCATCACTTTCCAGAAGAATTATCCTGGCCAGGATTTCGGCCGCCCCAATGTGTACCCTGATCCTGGCTCGGTTGACAAGTGATTTCTCCGCCTCTGGCAGCAGTTTAACCCGGATATCCAACCGGTGGGACGGTTTCAGAAAACCGGGTGCAGCTAAAACACTGCCCCGGTTGATACTCTGTCGTTCAATACCGGCAAGGTTTACGGCCACCCTTTGCCCGGCAGCCGCAGTTTCCATCTTGCGCCCATGTACCTGCAGTCCCCTGACCCGGGCCTCAATTCCTTCAGGCAAAATCTCTACCGAGTCTCCGACCTGAAGCCTTCCTTCAACCAATGTCCCGGTAATTACAGTCCCGAATCCAATCATCGAAAATACCCTGTCTACCGGTATCCTGGCCTGCCCGGTCACAGGACGCTCCTGCAGTCTGCCGGCAACCCCGTCAATCAGCTGGATAAGTTCGGGGATACCCTGGCCGGTTGCAGCCGATACCGTCACCACCGGCGCATTCTCCATTATCGTATCGGCGACAAGATGGCTGACATCCTCCTGGACCATAGTAAGCCATTCTTCTTCTACCAGGTCGGCTTTGGTAATTACAATTATACCTTCCGGCACCTGCAGAAGGTCAATTATATCAAGGTGCTCCCTCGTCTGCGGCATTATCCCTTCATCTGCGGCCACAACGAGTAGAACCATATCCATCCCGCCAACCCCGGCCAGCATGTTTTTGATAAACCTCTCATGCCCCGGAACATCTACAACACCGGCAGTAATTCCACTGGGGAGGATAAAAGGGGCAAATCCTAGTTCAATGGAAATCCCCCGCTCTTTTTCCTCTTTTAAACGGTCGGTTTCTTTCCCCGTAAGAGCCTTGATCAGCATGGTTTTACCATGGTCAACATGCCCGGCGGTACCTATGACGAAGTGCTTCATGGATGACCTTCCTTCAAAGACCCCGTAAAACAGTCTTACTTTTTGTCAATTTTACCCCGGTCGACAATATTGCGGTAGGAATCTTCCAGATTGTCAGTTCCCGAGTCGTCTGAACTATGTTCCGGCTCTTGTTGCTCCCGATCCGGGTCGGCATTATCCCCGGTTTCTTCCGCCCCGGTATCGGCCTCCCCGTCTACCACCGCTATCTGGGCAGCCTTTTTGGAATAGACCAGGTAAGATAACCAAATACTTATCTCATATAAAAGATAAACAGCTAGACCCATGGTAGACTGCGTAAGCATATCAGTTGTCGGTGTAATAATCCCGGCAAATGCAAATGCAATAAGCAAAGCCCATTTCCGCTTGGCGGCCAGAAAAGCCGGGCTGATAATACCCAGCCGGGCCAGCAGCAAAAGAAGTAAAGGCAATTCAAAAATCAGCCCGAATGGGACTAAAAACCACATGGTAAATGAAAGGTATTTACTTAGGGACAGCATGGGCGTTAAGAACGGGTTCAATCCCCCGTCGCCAAAGCTTAAGAAAAACTTGATTGCAAAAGTAAAAGCAGTATAGTAGGCCAATGCCACCCCGCCGGCAAACAGGAAGAGAGATACGGGTACAAATATCCTTATGTAGCGTTTTTCATGGGCGTGCAGAGCCGGTAAAACAAACCTCCAAAACTGATAAGCAATGACCGGAGAGGCAAAAATTATTCCGAACGTAAAGGCAACGTACAGTTCGACAGAAAAAGCCTCGGTTGTCCCAATGTAAACAAGCTTATGGCCCAGGTCATTAACAGGTTTGACCAGTATTCGCAGGATAGGTTCCCGGATAAACCAACCTAAAATCGCACCGGGAATTATTGAGATTGCACCGATAACAAATACACGCCGCAGGTCCTCCAGGTGTTTAAGAATGGACACCGGTTTGTCTTGCACAGAGATCACTCCTGATCTGATTTATTACCGTCTTTGGCTGTATCGTCCGGTGAAGCGGTCTTGCTGTTTTCATCTTGGGAATCGGTACTCTTGACTCCTTTTCTGAAGTTCGTAAACATTTCACCAAAAGAGCGCCCGATCTGAGGCAGTTTTTTGGGGCCAAAAATAACGAGCACAATGAGCAGGACCAAAATCAGTTCCTTCCAGCCGAAAAAATTAAACATGTCCTAATCCCTCCTTAATTAATGTCAGACTCCACAGTTCAATAACATTTGATGATTTCATATCTTGTATTCCTTTGGGCCGGTATAAAACCGGCATCCTTAATACTTCTAATAATGTCATCCATCGGTACCCGGTGGCTGACTCCGGCCGCTCTTACTACATTCTCCTCCAGCATAGTGCCGCCAAAATCGTTAGCCCCAAAGCTCAGTGAAACCTGGGCCATCTTGGCCCCCTGGGTGACCCAGGAAGCCTGCAGGTTAGGGAAGTTGTCAAGCATCAGCCGCGAAACCGCCAGGGTCTTCAGGTAATCTACCCCTGTAGATAACTCCCCGCCAAGTTCGGTGTTCGCAGGTTGAAAACTCCAGGGAATAAAGGCCCGAAAGCCTCCGGTTAGGTCTTGGGCATCCCTCAGCCTGATAAGATGCATGACCCGTTCCTCCAAGGTTTCCACACTGCCAAACATCATCGTGGCAGTTGTCTTCAAACCAAGTTCGTGGGCAGTTGTCATCACATCCATCCATTCTTCCCACGTAATCTTGTGGGGACTGATATACTTTCTGACCCTGTTATCCAGGATTTCCGCACCACCTCCCGGAATCGAATCAAGTCCGGCTGCAGAAAGCTCGCTGAGCACCTCCCGGACAGAGAGTCCGGAAATCCGGGAAAAATGGGCAATCTCAGGGGGTGAAAAGGAGTGGATGTGGATATCGAACCGTTGTTTAATAGCTCTAAGCAGGTCCAGGTAATATTTCAGAGACAAACCGGGATGCAGCCCTCCCTGCATCAGGATCTGGGTACCGCCGCATTCTACAGTTTCCCTGATCTTGTCAAATACTTCCTCATCAGTTAAAACATAAGCGTCCGGATCGTCCTCTGCCCGGTGAAATGCGCAAAACCTGCACTTTGTCAGACAGACATTGGTATAATTAATGTTTCTGTCTATAACAAAAGTGACCAGCGGTTCAGGGTGCAGCTTTTTCCTTACAGCATCAGCGGCCAGGCCTAGCGGGATTAACCTGTCTGATTGCAGCAGAGTCACCCCGTCTTGAAAAGTGAGCCTTTCCCCGGCCAGCGCTTTTCCCAGAATTGCAGTTACTATGTCAGCCAATTTTCTCACCCCAGATATTTAGCTTGACCCTTTCCTTTATCAGCCCGCTCTTATAGGCGTAATCGTAAAAGGTGAGAAGGGCTTTTTGTTCCGCTTCCCCGAAGTCATACTGGACAGTATTGAAATAATCTTCCAAAGTCTGTTGAGATAGTCCGGTCTTAGCATTTGCTTTTTCGACTAAAGCCGGAACATGGGCAAAACCACAGTCCTTAGCTTCAATAAAGGCTTTACTTATTATTTCAACATCAGAGGGATTTTCCTCAACAAAATTCTTATGTATCACCCAGAGGGCATAAATCATTTTCTGATCGGTAAATTCCTGCCAAGCCCGGCCCAAATCAGTCACATACAATGATTTGCGGCCCCAAACAAGGTCCCCGGCCCTAGCTATCAGGGCATCGTCACCAATAAGCAGAGCCGCCTCGTTCTTTTTCAACATCTCCTGTAGATTCGGTTTCCGGACCGAAAAGTCAACCTGGATTTGGTAGTAATGCTCAAAAAGTATTTTGAGTAAAGCCACCGAGGTTGCAGACGAACTGGGCAGACATACCTTTAACCCGTCAAGTTCGGTGACCGGGACTTTGCTGAAAAGCAGAATACTTTCCACATTTCCTTCTGCACCGATTGATAAGTTTGGCAGTATCATCGCAATATCGTTGTGTCTGGCGAATTCAATTGATGAAATCGGGGTAATGTCAAGTTTTCCGCTTATAAACATCTCATTCAGTTTAGTCGGCGGGCCCTTAACCATTCTGACCTCAATAGGAACCAGCCCGTTCTCAATAGCATAGTAAACAGGCAGACAGTTAATATAGTCAATCTGACCCAGTCGGATTTTCTTCACCCTAGAAACCCTCCTCCAGGATTTTGTACAGAGTGTCCCTTTCTGCCGGGATACGTCCTGCCGCCTTTATCATTCTTACCAACTGCTGTTTAGTAAGGGACTGGCCTGTATCCCCCCCTGCGGCATGCGTAATTTTTTCTTCAACCACTGTCCCGTCAATATCATCCACCCCAAAGGAAAGAGATACCTGGGCCACCTTAGGTCCAATCATAATCCAAAAGGCCTTGATATGGTCAAAGTTGTCCAGCATCAGCCTCGCCACCGCCAGCAGCTTCAAGTCTTCATACCCGGTGGTCCGGCTTAATCCCATCCCTTCCAGCCCGGTATTCTGCGGGTGGAAAGCGAGTGGGATGAAAGCAAGGAACCCCCCTGTTTTGTCCTGCAGTTCCCTTAACCTGATAAAATGGTCTACCCGTTCGGCAATTGTTTCGATATGCCCATACAGCATCGTCGCATTTGTCCTCATTCCAAGGCTGTGGGCGGTCTCGTGAACTTCCAGCCAGCGGTCACCGTCAATTTTTTTCTCACATATCTTATCCCTGACCCTCTGGGAGAATACTTCCGCTCCCCCGCCAGGTAGGGAATCCAGCCCTGCGGCCATTAACCGGCGTAATACTTCTTCTACGGTAAGGCCTTCGGTTTGCGCAAAATAGTCAATTTCTACTGCTGTAAAAGCCTGAATTACAGCATCAGGTAAAGCCCGCCGGACCCTTCTAAGCATGTCTTCAAAGTAAGCAAGCTTCAGTTCGGGGTTTAATCCGCCAACAATATGGACCTCTGATATCTTTTCGTCCCTGCACTCGACAGCTTTGGCTTCAATTTCCTCGAGGCTCATCGTGTATGCTTCCGGGTCTTCCGGCTGCTTACCGAAAGCGCACAATTTACAGAGGTTGGCACAGATATTTGTATGGTTGATATGCCTGTTTACTATGAAATAAGCATAATCCCCGTTTTTTCTCTGCCTGACCAGATCAGCCATATAGCCTATCGTCAGCAGTTCACTCGATTCCATAAGTCTGATACCGTCTTCCCTGTTTAACCGTTCTCCCTGTTCAACCTTGGCCACTATATCTAATAACTTACTGTCTGATAGTAGTTTATTCATGTAGTCCTCCTACAATAGTTGCTAGGTGCTAGGTGCTAGTTCCCAGTAAATACCTTGTTCCGTTTTATAATCGAGAGTTTGCGTAAGCAAACTCTTCCGACCCACTCGGAGCCCGTAGGGCGTAGAGCACTCTCCACTCTCCACTCTCCACTCATCATACTAGCAACTAACAACTAGCAACTAGCAACTAGCAACTAGCAACTAGCAACTAGCAACTAAGTTAGTCCTTCCCATCTCTGAAACAAGTTATGTTCAATACCCAGCAAATCAAGGACCTTACCTACAACAAAATTCGCCAGGTCATCAATCGTCTGAGGTTTGTGATAAAAGGCGGGCGCCGCCGGGACTATATGAACCCCCATCCGGGCCAACTCGAGCATGTTTTTCAAATGCACTTGATTAAAAGGAGTTTCTCTGAGTACGAGGATTAACGGGCGGTGTTCTTTAAGCATGATATCGGCCGCCCTTTCCACCAGATTGCGTGACGCCCCGACAGCAATCCCGGACAATGTCGACATAGTACAGGGCACGACAATCATCCCATCGGTTTTGGCAGATCCACTGGCAATTCGTGCTCCTACATCTCTATAATCGAAGTATTCCAACCGAGACCCCGCCTGCCAACAAAGGTACGATTTGAATGTTTCGTTAAAGCCGAGACCTCCGAACCAAGGCAGGTCCCATGACAATTCCGCCCGCAGAACTTCGAAGCCCGGCTCTGTTACAGTCAGGAAAACATCATGGCCAAGTTTATTCAGGGCCAGCAGCATATTCCGGGAGTATATGGCCCCACTTGCCCCCGTAACCGCTACAATATAGGCTGCCATCCTATCACCCCGCCTAGATTTTTGCCCTAAACATAATATCCGCGAAAGTAAAGAGAAACACTAAAACACTCAGGATGCCGTTCATATTAAAAAAAGCGGCATCAAGTTTTGACAAATCGGTAGGGGAAACCAGTGAATGTTCGTAAATGAATATTCCCGTCGCTATAATTAGTCCCGCCCAGTAAACCCAACCGAGATCCAGAACCAGACCGGTCAAACCTAAAAAAACAATGGTGAGTACATGCAAAAGTGCTGAGGTTACTAAGGATGCTTTAATTCCAAACTTCGCCGGAATTGAATACATCCTCTCAAGCATATCAAATTCGTAATCCTGACACGCGTAAATAAGGTCAAACCCGGCTACCCAAGTTGCTACCGCTAATCCAAGCAGGACAGCCGGCAGCTCAAAACGACCGGTGACCCCGACCCAAGCTCCCGCCGGAGCAAGCCCGTCCGCCAGTCCGAGGATCAGGTGGCAGGTCCAGGTGAACCTTTTAGTATAAGGATATATCGTTAACACAAAAACAGCAATAGGCATAAGTTTAACAGTTAAGGGTACAGTCTGGTGAAGGGGGTTTAGCTGCCAGGCCGAAACTAAAAGCAGGGCCCAGGAAGCCGCAACGTACAGCCAAACCTCGTAGACCGCCAACAGTCCGGTTGGTAGAGCCCTCCCTGCTGTACGGGGGTTGCGGGCATCAATGTGCCTGTCAATCAAACGATTTAAGGCCATAGCCGCCGTTCTTGCGCCAACCATGGCCAGCGAAATCCACAGCAGTTGGCTTCCCGAAGGCCAACCGCGGTTGGCCAGGAAAGCCCCCAAATATGCAAAAGGCAGGGCAAAAACAGTATGCTCAAATTTTATCATTTCCGTAAAATCTCTGATCCGCTTAAAAGTCATGTCTATTTACCTTTCACTGTTTAGCGGCTGCTACCGTAAGTATAGCTGCTTTGGAAAGTTTAACTCCCACATGGACTGAAACAACCCCGTAAGTAAGCTCATAAAAGGTTGCCTCCTGAAGTCCTTCTTCAGAAAACTCCTCACGCAGTTCCTTCTGGTGGGGGAAAACCTTCCATGAGTTGTTCAAATAACGATACGGGCCGTCAATTCCCACCCCAAACTTACCTAGGAAAGGGACCCATTTATCAAAATAAAAATGATATATCTGTTTAAATCCCGGTAATGTTGGTTTGCTAAATTCAAGACAGACAACGCGGCCTCCCGGTTTGACAACCCTTGTCATCTCCTGCAGTGTCTTTTTTCTGTCAGGAACATTCCGCAGTCCAAAACCTATAGTAACACTGTCAAAGGTGTTATCGAGAAAGGCGAGTTCCATAGCATTTCCCTGAACATATTCAATACTGTTTTTAAATGGCGAATGCTCGAGGTTCTCTCTGGCGATTTCCAGCATTTCTTCACAGAAATCCAAGCCGATAACCTTCCCATCCGGTCCGGTTTTTTTCGCCAGTTCAGTAGTTATCATGCCGGTCCCGCAGCATATGTCAAGGGCCTTGCCGCCTGGTTTGAGACCGGTTTGCTCAACGGTAAATTTTCTCCAATATTTATCCTGATTAAAACTCAGGACGGTATTAAGAATGTCGTATTTTTTAGCAATAGATGAAAAAATTGAGTGGACGTATTCTTCTTTATCTTTATACTGTTCGGGAATAACCATGTCCCCGACCTGCCTTGATGCAGTATCTTGACTGCGCCCGGTTTTTTTCGCCGGCACGGCAAGTTCGCCTTTTTGTATTTTGTCTACCATCTGGTCCAGGCTTTCCTTAGCCTGGCATGAGGGCAGTTTTACCAAGGCCTCGCGGGCTTGGCTAAAATATGTTTCAGCCATGGCAGGGTCAAGATTACGTTCCAAAATCCCGTAGGCCATTCCGAGATTGCGGCCAAAGTCAGCCGAACCGGTAACCTCGTCCTCAGAGGACCCTGCCAGTATTGCGGCAAACCGGGCAGCCCCCTGGGTAAGCAGGGCAGTCTCTTTTTCGATAATCGTCATCGCCAGTTTTACATCGACCACCGGCCTTCCGGAGTTCTTTTTGCGCAGGAGCGCCCCATGGTTCATCTCAGCAATAATAGAAGCAAGAGGGTCCAGGAACTCCAATATTTCACCTTCACAAAGCCCGACAAAATACTTGCCGTAGAGATAATCCCCTACCAGGACAGGAAGCTGGGCCCCATCTCTGGGGTCTACCCCTTCGGTAGGTTGTTCATTGTCATCAGGAACCATGAAATGGGTATTGGCAGCGAGGTAAATAAGTTGGATAACAGCAGCAAGAGAGATAAACTTTTCCCCGGAACAGTTAAAAAGCCGACCGGAAAACAAAACGAGGGCCGGATGCAGATACTGCTGCAGAGACTCGGTCTCAAGATGCGCAAATTTGCTTAGGTGCCCAGGTCTAATATTAAAAGTTTTTTCTACTTTTTGATCTACGGCTTTTAAATCAGACGAGATCAATTCCAGGAATCCGGCTGCCATCAATGACCCTCCTAAGATAGTTTAACTTAATATATATTCGTTGCACCAAAAACAAATCCTCCCTTAAATTAAGATTTCGCAAAAAAAGGTTAGAATATTCAAGAAAAAGAAAATCGGTTGGATTAAAAGAGTCAGCCTCTTTTCTGTAAGCAAGACCGGAGGGGCTGATGTCTTCCTCCGGGCGAAATGTTTTAGCGGGAGGGGTTGGGTATGTTAACAGGTTTCCCGCTCGCCGTCTGGCAATCTAAGCCGCCACCTGCAGGCCGCAATGCAATGTCCCAGAACTTGATGGCTCAGATTGCATTCCTATTAAGATGGCCGCCTCCCGTTTCAAAAAGCAAAAACTTACCGGCGGCCTTCGCCATCTTCAGACATGCTGGGACCCCTTGCCTTGCGGCCTGCAGGTGGCAGCAAGATTGCCAACGACGTCAGCGCCAGGGAAACCCTTATAACATACCCAACCCCTCCCATTCTCATCAGTCCGCCCTCCGAAACACACCATCCCCTCCTGTGCCAAAAGTGAAAGAGGATGTCTCTTTAAACGCAACCTGGGAGGAAAAAATAAATATTACGGTTGGGCAGCTCCGACATCCGTCCGTGTCTCCGCCCTGCGGCTCTGCCAGTATCTTCGGCAAGTGGCGGATCAAGGGGAACAAAGGAAAACCCGTATGCGGACAGCCATCCCCTCTGATTTTGGGGCATTTGCCAACAAGCCAGTTGGGGTCGCCCTCCGGAACACACTAAGAGCATCCCCATTTTATTACCGGAACCCCGGGCTCTGATTGATACCGGGTATTATGACACCCGCCGTTCCGACAAAATGGGGAAACCCCTACCCTCCTGTGCCAAAAGTGAAAGAGGCTGCCTCTCTTAATTCAACGGCCAACATGGAAGTAGGTACAATAAGAAAAAGGAAGGTTTGCCGCGCAAACCTTCCTTTTTATTTAACTCTCCAATGAAACTTACTAATTGTCAATTGTCAATTGTCAACTGTCAACTGTCAACTATTTTTAATCGTACTCATATGCCAGCAGCTCAGAGACGAACAGGGTGGTGGATTCAGACAGGTCAGTCATTTCCCCGTCGACACTGACAATAGGCCTGGTCGGGAAATCGCTGTTTTGGTAAACAACTTTACCGACTGCCCCGTTATTAAGTTTAACTGTACTCCTCAACGGGAAGGTCACCACATGTCTTAAAAATGTTGAGGTCAGCTTACGGTCAAGCTTGGCGCCAGCATCAGACCAGAGCAGTTCACCCGCTTCGTAGATGGGAATTCTGGGACGGTAACTTTTTTCCCTGATAACAGCCGTGTAAATATCGGAAATTGCCACTATCCTACTGAACAGTTTGATACTCTTCCCCTGCAGGCCAAACGGATAGCCGCTGCCATCAAGCCTCTCATGGTGCTGTAAGACGACACTGAGAGTGTGTTTATTTATTCCTTCAATATTTCTTAAGATATCGAAACCTATCTGGGGATGTTTCTTTACAACCCTCATTTCAGATTCATTTAGTTTAGCCGGTTTGGCCAGAATTTCGGCCGGAACAAATATTTTGCCTACATCATGAAGGAGAGAGGCAAATCCCAAAAACCTCATGTCCAGTTTATCCATTCCGATGGCTTTTCCGGTCATAATAGAAAGCATGCTCACATCAACCATATGCTCGGAAACACTGTTTTCAGTCAATTTCATTCTAACCATCTCGGCAAAAGGCATCTCGTTGGCAATAATCTGTTCGACCAGTTCATGGGTCACTTCATTGACAGTATAAGCATCAAAAGACTTGCCATCGGTTAATCTGACCTTAACGTCTTCCAGTACCTTAACCGTTTCATGGAATATTTTCTGAGGAACGAAGTCTTTTAGGAACGAGTTGCTGTCATCAGTCACCCATAATCTTTTGGCCCCCGCATTTTCCAGCCTCGCAATCATATTTTCATCAAGGGTGTAATTTTTTTCCAGCAGTTTAGTTCCGTTCAGGTTAAAGACCGGTTTGGCGAGAATCATTCCACTTCTCACTTGGTCAACACGTAAAGAAAACAAAATCACTACCCCTTTCATCAGTCAGGTTTATTAGTATTTTGACAAATACCACCTTTTTTCCTGCTAACTCTAACATTTATTACCTACAATAAAGCTAATTTAACCAAAAAAACAACCAGGGAAATTTAATCCCCGGTTGTTAATATTATTATCTATCCAAATATGTCTAAAGAAGTTTCAGTGAATGGAGAAGCGGTTTGGCATCAACATATAGTTTGTCAAACCCCAGCCTGTCTGCCGGAATACCCATAGCCAAGCCCATCAGCTGGGTAAAATACATAACAGGAATATTGAAATTGGTCTTATATTTCTTGTTTATTTGGGCTTGGCGCATATCAAGGTTCATCTGGCACATTGTACATGCCACCACGATGGCCTGAGCGCCGGAGTCCTTGGCCACCTGCAGGATATCCCGGCCATTCTTCCATACTACGTCCTGATTGGTAAAACACAGGGAAGCCCCGCAGCACTCGGTCTTATACGGCCACTCAATAGACTCCGCCCCGCAGGTATCCATAATTTTTTCGAGGGACTTGGGGTTTTCCGGGTCGTCAAAGAAGTTAAAAGTCTTAGGCGGTTTAACGAGCGCACACCCGTAATAATTGACCACCTTCAGGCCTTTGAGAGGTTTAGTGACATTGGAAGAACTGAATCTATCTATGTATACTTCAATGAGGTTTTTAATCTTGATATCACTCTGTTCGAAATTTTGTCCCAGCGCATTTTCCAGGTGCCGCTTCATCTTAGCATCTTCGTTAAGTTGTTTCTGGGCCAGGAAATGCCTGACATAACAAGCCGGACACGGTGCGGTAAACTCATCACAGCCGGTTTTCTCGGCCTTCACCACATTTCTGGCCGGCAGGGCAAATGAGAGGAAATGCCCGGTACTATGGGCGGATGTCCCACCGCAGCAGTTCCAATCCGGTACTTCAACAATGTCAATCCCCAACGGGCCGCTGATAGCCTTAACCGATATATCTAATTCCTTTGAAGAACCGCTTAAGCCGCAGCCAGGATAATAAGATAGTTTCACTTTTATCACTCTCCGATCTTCTTGGCGTAATCATAGAGCCTTTTTATCTCGTTCATGCCCTTTATGTTGTGTGGGAGCAGGGAGAGCTTACCCTTCATGAACATTGGGAGGCCTATATCAGTATCCTGGAGCAAGTTACCCGTTCCCAGGTTAAGCCCGAGGGCCAAGCCCACTTCGTACAACCTTCCGTGGCTTCCAATTGAATCCATAAAAACGGTGTGGAAGACTCTCATATTTTTAGCCTTATTGAAACGCCTTTTGTGGAAGGCCATGACTCTTAAAGTATCCATTAATTGGGCTATGTCAATATCCCGCGGACATCTGGCCGTGCATGTGGAACAGGTAGCGCATGTCCAAATAGTGAAACTGTTAAGTACTTCGTCAACTAAACCGTCCTGCAGCATCCGCATAATCTGGCTGGGCGGATAATCCATCGCAAACTGCACCGGGCAGCCGCCGGTACATTTCATACATTGAAAACACTGGCCTGGATCCTGTCCGCTTTCCTCCTGCAGTTTCCGCAGAAAATCCTTGCTTTTTTCTAGTTTCTGCGTAACGTTAATTTCTCTCATCCCTAACCCCTCGCTTATTTATATTTATCTAAAAGACTATTCTACGTTATCAGAATAATTCCTCTTTTTCAGAAACAAAAAACTGTGATTATCTTAATATCGGCCAATAACCGGCACTTTACGCAAAGGTGGGTTTTTTTTGCGGTAAAACGCGAAAACCCTACTTTACCTATCGGCAAGTAAGGTCTCCGCTAGCCTTTGACATAAGTCTCAGTACAAATAAATATCCCTCCTATAGATTTACAGCCTCTTTCTCGGGTATTTTATACAGGATTCCTCTTTGAATTTCTTTGGCATCTACAGATTCGGCGTCGAAACTCTTAGCCAGGTAATTGCAGGCGTCCCACGGATCGACCTTGTCTCCGCAGGTAAACACGTCTACAGCAGCGTAGCCTAACTCGGGCCAGGTGTGAATTGCCAGATGAGATTCGGAAATTACGACGACTCCACTAACACCCTGGGGGCTAAACTTATGGAATACAACCTCACGAACTTCGGCGCCAGCTCCTAGTGCAGCATCTACCATGATTTGTTCTACTTTGTTGATGTCGTTAAGTACATTGAAGTCACATCCATAAATTTCAGCCAGAACATGCCTTCCCAAAGCGCTTAATGTCATTTTTGATCTCTGCCCCCTTTGCTAAATGATTTTGGAATTTAAACCCTACAAATCCATAAATTTGCGAGGAATCTAAATTCCAATCAAATTAAATTTTAGCATATTTGGACGGTTTGTCAACAAAAATATTTCTCCTGGTTGTTGGTTCCTGAAACCTGTCGACAGCAGGCGCCGGTAAACTTTCAGACCACCTTGTTCGACAAACCACCTATGCCTTCAATCACCACCTTTACATTATCTCCAATGTTCATTGGGCCTACACCCTCCGGTGTCCCGGTCAAAATAACGTCACCCGGCAGCAGAGTCATAACCTGCGAAATAAAGCTGACCAATTGGGGGACGGAAAATATCATATTCCCGGTATTAGAATCCTGTTTCAGTTCGTTATTTAAATGAAGCTGAATGCTAAGATTCCCGGTCTCAAGCTCTGTTTCAATCCAGGGGCCGAGGGGTACAAAGGTGTCAAAAGACTTGGCCCTCGTCCACTGCCCGTCTTTTCTCTGCAGATCCCTGGCAGTCACATCATTGGCACAGGTACAGCCAAGAATAATGTTTGAAACTTCTGTTGGGCTCACAGACCTGGCCTTTTTCCCGATAACCACAGCAAGCTCGGCTTCATAGTCAACCTGGGAACTCATTCCGGGGTAGATAATTCCGGCACCCGGTCCAATTACAGCAGTCGAAGGCTTTAGGAACAGAACCGGGTCATCCGGAAGACCGGCCTGGTCCCTCTTAAATTCGGCAATGTGAGCCCGGTAATTCAAACCGACACAAACGACTTTGGAAGGTTCGCACGGGGCCAGTAAATTAACTTCCTCCAGATTATAAGTATTATTATTGAATTGAAAAGGTTCATATATTGACCCTGTAATTTCCTTTACCCGGTTATCGGCTTCCAGTACACCATAACTGACCGGCCCGCAACTGACCGGCCCGCCCCGGGAAAACCGTACAATTTTCAACGTGACCTCTCCTTATCTTGTCCGGTTATTTTCTCAGTCCTTTTAACAGGTTGGCCATTTCAATTCCGGTTACTGCAGCATCCCAGCCTTTGTTACCTGCTTTCGTCCCGGCGCGTTCAATGGCCTGCTCGATCGTGTCTGCCGTGATAATCCCGAATACTGTGGGCAGCCCGGTATCCATAGATACCTTGGCAATACCTTTGGACACTTCGGCACAGATATAATCAAAGTGAGGTGTCCCTCCCCTGATTACAGCCCCGAGGCAGATAATAGCATCATATTTGCCGCCCTTGGCCATCGTTTGCGCTACCAGGGGAATCTCGAAGGCCCCCGGGACCCAAGCCACTTCGATATTTTCATCTTCGGCGCCGTGGCGTTTCAGGGCGTCGAGCGCGCCCCCCAGGAGTTTGTTGGTGATAAATTCATTGAACCTTCCTACCACTATCCCGAATTTATAACCCTTAGCAATCAATTTTCCTTCATAGATCTTGTTCATGCTGTTACCTCCTTAGTTATTATTTATAGACAGGATATGTCCCATCTTGGCTTTTTTAGTATTCAGATAAAACTCGTTAGCCTGGCATGGCTGAATCTCTATCGGTACACGTTCCTTAACCTTCAGCCCGTAACCTTCCAAACCGGCAATTTTCCTCGGGTTATTCGTTAGGAGCCTGATGTTTTTTAAGCCTAAGTCAACCAAGATTTGGGCGCCCAGGCCGTAATCCCTGAGGTCAGCCGGAAAACCCAGCAGTTCGTTTGCTTCCACAGTATCTTTACCCATGTCCTGTAAGTGGTATGCCTTGATCTTATTAGCCAGGCCTATCCCCCTGCCTTCCTGTCGCATGTACACCAGAACACCCCTGCCTTCGCGTTCAATCATGCACATAGCCCGGTCCAGCTGGTCTCCGCAATCACACCTGGCGGAACCGAATACATCCCCTGTCAGGCATTCCGAATGGACCCTGACCAGGACAGGTTCATCTGTGACGATATCTCCCTTGAACAGGGCCAGGTGTTCCTTGCTGTCAAGCTGGCTTCGATATGCTGCTACCGAAAACTCCCCATACTTCGTTGGCAGTTTCGCGTCTCCGACCCGCACCACCAGTTTTTCGGTGCGCCGGCGGTAGTTTATCAGGTCAGCAATTGTGATAATCTTCAACCCGTGTTTGCGGGCAAATGTCAGCAGTTCCGGGACGCGGGCCATCGCGCCGTCTTCCTTCATTATTTCACAAATCACACCGGCCGGGTACATTCCGGCCAGCCTGGCCAGGTCTATGGCCGCCTCGGTATGGCCGGCCCGGCGCAGGACTCCGCCCTCTTTTGCCCTGAGTGGAAAGACGTGACCAGGTCTGGCCAGGTCGCCGGGCTTGGTCTGTGGGTCAAGCAGGGTGTGGATCGTAATAGCCCGTTCATGGGCGGAAATACCGGTGGTTGTTTTAATTTTGGCGTCAACCGAAACCGTAAAAGCTGTTTCGTGGGAGTCCGTATTATTCGTGACCATCGCCGGCAGGTCCAGTTCGTTGCATCTTTCGGCCAGCAGCGGGGTGCAGATAAGACCCCGCCCGTGGGTGGCCATGAAGTTAACAGCCTCAGGAGTCACCTTCTCGGCCGCCATAAGCAGGTCTCCTTCGTTTTCCCTGTCCTCGTCATCCACAACAACGACCATCTTACCCTGTTTAATTTCCTCAATTGCTTCAGTGATTTTATTGAATTTCATATATGTTCCCCTTTCACGAAATATCTTTTACTGTCCCGTTCCTACAATATAACACAGAGTACCTAGCGCAGCGAAGCTGCAATCAAATATTTGAAATTAGCCGCGGATTACGCGGATGAACGCGGATTAGAACGACGCGGATAAAACATATATAAATTAAGAAAGTGAAAAATATTTAATTTTTGTTTTATTATCTGCGTTCCCAAGAGGAATACCAGGGAACATCCGCGTTTATCAGCGTCATCCGCGGCTAATTAAAAAATCATTTTTTCTGACACTAGGCCAATTAAAATTTAGTTTTAAAAACAAACTTTCACGAAGTAGTAGTACAGAGACAGCGGGATTCACTAAAAACAAGAGAGCACAGAGAGTTATCAGTAATACCAAATCCCCTGTTCAATTTAGTAACTCTGAAAAAACAAGTTATTTCAAGAGAAATTATTAATATAAAACATATTTACTACTCGGATATTCTGACCCTCGGTTTTCATACTTACACAGATGTAACTTCGGCAACTAATCTAAGTTTTCCAAGTTACTTCGCAGCTCTTTAAAACCGCGGAGTTCGCGGAGATAACGGAGGACGCGGAGTAAAAAGAATACTCCTATGACTTATCATTGTTTTTGGGTTTTGTATATATTTCATTTAAATTATCAGCTTGCTTCGGAAGAAGGAAAACAATATGGGTTATTGGTTTCTCTCTGTGTCCTCTATCTTAGCCTCTGTGCTACTGTTTCGTGAAAGTTTGTTAAAAAAACTAAATTTTAAGATGTTAGAAATCTTATAGCTATGCTAGATTCTTAAATCAAAAACAATTTTTACCACAAAGTCTAACAGGCACTGCTCAATGGTCTAAGAGCATAAGGTTCAATGTGGGGCCATAAGATCACAAAGAGTCAGAGATACTACAAACTAAAGGTTTTCTAGCACAGTTTTGATTTTTTTATTTAGGTTATATGGTTTAATAAAGTATGAAAAAATCTTGGGTAGAACGTTGATGTTGGCGTAATTCCATACTCTTTGTGGCCTTTCTTTTTATCCTTCGACCACATAGAAATGCCCATTAGCCTTTGTGTTAA